>JAFLBZ010000025.1 GCA_017303715.1 Rhodothermia bacterium
ATAACGTTGGCGGGCAAGAGCTACAAATTGATCTTCGGTCATGGTTCGATACGGTTTATAATGAAAGGAGTCTAACTTCCTCAAAATACAACTTTTTACCACAAATGGGAAGTTTTGAAATGCACCCGTTTTAACAGGCTTAAGCAATACGTTCGAAAACAGGGAGATGTTGCTCCGATGAGTCTTTGTGTCGTCTAATGGTTTTGGTGGTAGTCACGTAAAACTTAATCACATCCATAGTTTGATTAACCAATAATTAAGGCAATATTCTGGAATGTACTTGCCTTAATTTCCTTTCTAATGACACCTTTAACCATAATAGAGATATAATCTTGAACTTTGAAAGTTGTCCTATATAAATCAAAGGCATCAATAAATATAGTTCAAATGGTCTAATTTAATCTCGTCTTATGTGGCTCAGCTATTTTAGGCATATTCTTTGTAATATAGGTTGCTTAATAGGTTGCAGAATTGGTAATTAATTGCCTTATCATTGCGTTCGTAACGTCTTTTTTTTTGCAATTGTGTCATGGAGGCGGCTAAGATTAAGTATATAAGATGTAATTTAAATGTATAAAAACTTTTATTTTTAATAATTTTGTTGTTGCTCAATGTTATTCTATGTTATACTTATTTATTATTGATTTGTTTTAACACTTCTTTGGAAAAATAATTTACAAAGAAAGGGATGGTCTTAGAAAAAAGGTCTTAGCAAGATTCAAATTTAGATACGCAACATTACGAAGTCATTCTTTGCAAGAGATGACCTTAGAGTGGTGTGTAGTGCAGCAGGTACTTGTGTAAAAGTCAAGAATTGTTTTTTTAAATCAAACCAAGTTGCTTAAAACGAAATCATATTTTGTAATATGAGGATTCAGAATAACAAATAATAGGAGACTCAACAATCCTGGTAAAGTCATTAAAATCCAAATCAAGATGAAAATAATAAAAAGTTTTGATTTGCCGTTTCTTGGTGTTTTTGTTGCTCTTGATGATGTTATGATTCCTTAACCAAGTGGGTGAATAATGTAACATTTTAATCTATAAGATTATAAGATGTTGACAAGGGTGTTTGAAAAATAGGAAACCACTTACTCGTAAAAAACATACATCATTGTCTTCTAAATTTGTCCGATATTTTCACTTAATCAATAATGTAATGTCTCATTATAGCCTAGTAAAAATATTCTTTATTTGCTTTTCAGCAATGTTGATATCGGCCTGTGACATATTTACAGGTCCAGAGTCGTACTATCATACGGATACTACTGGTTTACGGTCGCTCATGGCAACAGCCTACGCCTCTATCCAACGCGAGGGAACCGTCCCGCCTCATGCAGCACGTATCTATGCTTATACCGCGATCGCATATTATGAAGGACTACGGTTAGGCTACCCTTCTACAAGGTCTTTAGCAGGACAACTAAATGGGCTATTGGCATTGCCAACACCTTCTAAAAAGCACTTAGAATGGGATCAAGTGGGCATAAATGCAGCATCCTATGTGTTATCGGAGCTTTTAAAGCAAAACAAAGCCCTCCATCATGATACTGTTCAAGGAATTTCTGCGCTACTTTCTACAAATGCTGGCACAAGCGAAGTTCAGTATGGCGCATTGCTCGGTAAGGAAATTCTGGAGTATGCCAATACCGATGGATTTTTGACCACGCGCGGAAAACAGTGGTCGGCTCCAGTCTCTGCACAAGCTTGGGTTCCTACTGCGCCTGCTTTTGCACCCGCACTCGAACCTTATTGGGGGAGTTTACGGCCTTTTGTCATGAAACCGGACTACAGCGAATGCGTCCCGAAGGCTATACCATCATATAGCGAGGATCCGGAATCGGAAATGTATAAACAAGCAAAAACTGTTTACGACATCTCGAAGTCATTAACAGAAGACCAACGAAGTATTGCTATTTTTTGGGCAGATTCTCCCGCCGAAACTGGTACACCACCTGGGCATTGGATAATGATTGGAAGACAAATGATCGAGGAGAAAAAGCTCTCTTTATTAGAAGCTGCAGATTTGTTTGTGCGTATGAGCATTGGTCTAAATGACGCTTTTATGGCTGGATGGTACTGCAAATACCGCTTTAATTTGCTCAGGCCAATTACGGCCATTCAACGGTTTATAGACCCCTCTTGGACACCTTTGCTTATAACGCCCAATTTTCCAGAATACGTCTCTGGCCACTCGGTGGGTTCGGGAGCTTCTTCTTCTGTACTCACCTCACTTTTGGGAACGACTTCTTTTATAGACAGGACTCATCTTTCACGAGGCTTGGGAAGCCGGTCTTTCCGGTCATTCTTAGATGCGGCCAATGAGGCAGCAAACTCTAGGCTTTATGCTGGTATTCATTACCCAATGGGGAATCATGAGGGCTTGCTTGTAGGCCAATGTGTGGGTAGTTTGGTTAGTGTTCGGATTCAGACTCACTGAGAAACGATTTGATCTTAACATGGACATTGCCATTAATGGACATTGCCATTAGCTTATAGCATGATGCTTTTAAAACAGTTGCATTTATTTGTTTAACGTGCAGAATTTTATAAATAAGGTATTGTGTTTAGTTCATGCAATTTGAAGGTTTCCCGATAACGGTTTTTGTGAGTGTACGTAGAGGTGAAATGCCACCCTGATGAATAAGTGGTGACCCACATTTAGCCGCTATATGGCACTCATGTTAAGCAAAAGAAAACCCTGATGTTGAGGTGGATATGGGTTAATCAAACCATCGCTATAATAAGTGTTTTATTTATAAATGCCAGTTGGTTCAGCATTGCCAAATCCTTCCGGTGGCTTTCTTTTTTGTAGCGAAAAGTGTACCGATGGCTGAGTGCAGCCGAAACCAAGCCTTCCCCCTTAATCTCAACGCCTACGACATCTACTCGTATCGCACGGCTGGGCGTCACAAAGTCCAATAAGCGCATGTAAGTATCCAGCAGTGCTGGAGCCACTCGAAAGCCAGAAACCTGAGGTGTTTTGGGTGATAATTTGGGCTAATGTCAATAATTTATAAATACTTAAATAGACTTAGTTAATTTTATTTACTTCGTCCAAGTCTAATACGTTTTAACGTCTAAACATAACAACCAGCCACCGTGTAAATAAATAACCAAGCTTAATTTCTTTCATAATAATGGTTTGAAATCCTACAACTCATGGGTGAGATCTCGCCAAATCCATCTCCATATTGACAAATCGCGCTTTACATGTAAACCTTATCTTTTAAAACTTGTTTTTAATCAAAAAAACAGCTTCTGAGAAACTGTCGATTTTCGCAAAGCTTTAAGCACCGTCTTTTGATTTGGCAGGATTGTTTTTTTATATTGCCCAATTACCCTGCCTTCAGCGACACCTAACCTACGAAGTGTGTGGAAGCCGCCCCTTTATTAGAAGCCCTCGAACAGATTCTTCCCAAAGAAAAAATCCGTGCTCGGCTGATTGACCGCTATGCTTTTGCAAGCGACGCAAGTTTTTATTACATGATTCCCCAGGTGGTGGTCATGCCGGATACGGTTGGGGAAATCCGATCGTTGTTTGGCTTGTCGCAGCGTATAGGTATTCCGATGACGTTTCGTGCGGCTGGCACGAGTCTTTCTGGGCAGGCTGTGACAGATGGTATTTTGGTGGACTTGAGCAGAAATTGGCGTAAGCTCTGGGTGGAGGATGAGGGCTGGCGCATCCGTGTTCAACCGGGCGTTATTGGGGGCCATGCAAACAATGCGCTACGGCGTTATGGGCGCAAAATCGGCCCTGATCCTGCTTCTATCAATGCGGCCATGATGGGCGGGATTTTGTCTAACAATGCCAGTGGGATGTGTTGTGGGGTAGCACAAAATGCCTATCATACCTTAGAAAGTATGACCTTGGTTTTGCCAAATGGCCAATCTTTTGATACGAATGTCCCTACTTCCTATACCCGATTTGAGCGAGAGGCCAAAGATGTTTTTGATGGCATCCGTAAAATCCGGCGTCAAATTTTAGAAGACCCCGATCTTGTAGCGATTATTCGCCAGAAGTACCGAACAAAAAATACGGTGGGCTATGGCCTAAATGCCTTTTTAGATTATGAACATCCTTTAGACATTATCGCCCGTTTGATGATTGGGGGTGAAGGTACGTTGGGCTTCATTGCAGAGGCCGTTTTGGTTACGGTTCCGGATTATCCGCACAAAGCAACGGGCATTTTGTACTTTCCAGATGCAACCAGTGCCGGACATGCCATCCCCATTTTGCGGGAAACAGGTGCTGCCGCACTCGAACTGATGGATGGTATGGCGCTAAAAAGCATTGCGGAGTTGCCAGAAGCGCCGGAAGTCCTCAAAACATTGCCCGACGAAGCGGTTGGGCTTCTTTGCGAATACCATGCACCCGATGTGTGGAGTTTAGACCAAGCGATGGAAATTGCCGACGCTTCTTTTCTACGGCTCCGCATCTTGAACAAGCCCAAATTCTCCCGAAATCCGGTAAATCAGGCGAAGCTCTGGAAACTCCGAAAAGGGCTTTATCCTTCGGCTGCGGCGCTTCGAGGCCGCGGCGAAGCTATCTTGTTGGAAGACGTAACGTTTCCGGTAGAAAAATTAGGCGAAGCCATATCCGATCTCCAGAAACTGCTTCATCGGCACGGGTACGCCAATCCCATTATTTTTGGTCATGCAAAAGATGGGAACCTGCATTTTGTGGTTTCACAGCCTTTGGAAGATGCCGACGTTGGGCGGTATGCGCTTTTTATGGAGGAACTTTCGGACTTGGTGCTGCTCAAGTATGGCGGATCTTTGAAGGCCGAACATGGCACGGGGCGGAATATTGCCCCCTTCGTAGAGGCCGAGTGGGGGGGCAAGGCGTATAGCATCATGAAACAAGTGAAGCGCCTATTGGATCCCGACAACTTGCTCAACCCCGGTGTCATTCTCAACAACGATAAAGCTGCACATATCCGAAACCTAAAGTCGCTGCCAGTGGTAGAAACCGAGGTGGACAAGTGCGTGGAGTGTGGTTTTTGCGAAAACCGTTGCCCCAGTCGTGATTTTACCCTTTCTCCACGCCAACGTATCGGAATCCGGCGGGCGATACGCCGCTTAGAAGCTGCTGGAAAACACGAAGACGTACGCCAATTACGACAAGAATACCGCTTCGATGGCTTGGAAACCTGTGCCGTAGATGGCTTATGCGCTTTGGATTGTCCCGTGGGGATCAATACAGGCGATTTGGTGAAGCGCCTTAGACGGGAAGGCCATTCTCGGTTTGCCCAAAAAATGGCCCTCCAAGTGGCCCAATCGTTCCGGAACACCGTCCGTGCTACACGTTTTGGACTACAGATGGGCGGCCAAGTAAACCGTGTTTTAGGGCGTAGAGCAATGGAGCGCCTTACGGGCGCCGCAAAAAAACTGAACCATACCTTTCCAAAATGGTCTGACCAATTACAAACACCTCCAGAGCTGATTGCCCATACACCCGCGAAGGCCGATGCCGTGTATTTTGCCACTTGTATCACCCGTACCTTGGGTGACGGCGAGGGCGGAAAACCGTCTCTTCTTCGTACCTTTATCGAGGTAGCCGAGCGTGCCGGCGTTTCTCTTTTCTTGCCTACCAGCATTGGTGGCTATTGTTGTAGCCAAATTTTCTCCTCGAAGGGCTACACACAGGCACAAGAATACATGGCCAATTATGTGGTAGAAGCATTATACCAATGGACGGAGGGCGGAAAATTGCCCGTCGTTCTGGACGTTTCGTCGTGTACGCAGTCCATTCGCGGTATTCGTCCGGTGTTATCCCCGCGAAATCAACGTTACTTCGACTCGCTCACGATCTATGATAGCATCGAGTTCGTCGCCGAATATTTATTGCCACGTCTCGATATTCGACATAAAAAGCACCGCGTCGCTCTTCATCCGGTTTGTTCGCTCTACAAAATGGGAACGGTTGAGGTTTTAGAGAAAGTGGCCCAAGCCTGTGCGCTGCATACCTTCACGCCGGAACATGCCGGATGTTGTGGGATGGCGGGCGATCGTGGGTTTGTGGTTCCCGGTCTGACGGTGGCCGCCACTGCACGCGAGGTTGCCGAACTCCATGCCGTTTCTTGCGATGGATATTATGCCACCTCCCGTCCTTGCGAATTAAGTTTGGGCGAAACCTCTGGTTTGCCTTTCGAGTCTATTCTTTATTTGTTGGAAGAAGTTACCCGCCCTTAAATCGGGGACATACGAGAGATGATGCGTCAGTTGCAATGGATGGTACTTAAACGCTTTCCGGGGCCGTTTTTGGCTGCCTTGGGGCTTTTTATGTTCCTCATTCTGATGCAATTCCTCATGCAAAACCTACCTAAAATTGTAGGTAAGGGTTTGGACCCCGTCGTCATCCTTGAACTCATCGCATACAGCTTGGCCTATATGTTCACGTTGGCGGTGCCGATGTCTGTATTGGTTGCCACCTTGATCACCTTCTCAAAACTGGTGGAAACCCGTGCTTGGATGGTTATCCGAAATGCGGGCGTATCTTTAATGCAAATTTTGTGGCCTCTTTTGGTACTTGCAGGATTTATTACCGCTGGAATGTGGCATTTTGCAGGGGAGGTTTTGCCCGAAGCTGGGTTTAGAAGTAGCGGCCTTTGGTTGGATATTGCCCGAAAAAAACCGGACTTTCTTTTGGAGGAGGGGAAGTTTTATAATGGCTTGCAAGGCTATACACTTCTTGTTCGCCAAAAGTCTATCTGGAGTGGAGAACTAAGAGGCGTTTTTCTCTTCGATTATTCCAAAGGGAACCGCAGACAAGCCGCCTTAACTGCCGAAAAAGGGTATCTTACGAGTGTTGGACGAGACCTTCTCCGGTTGGTATTAGTGAATGGAGAGCTGCACCGTAACGTCCAAGAGCTACCCGACCGCTACGAGCGCGTCCGGTTTGAACGCTACGAAACCACCTTCGACACCTCCGACCTGATGTTCCGACGGGAAAACAAAGAAGGTATTCGCGGTGATCGGACTATTCCCGTCTCGCGCATTATGACCATCGTAGATTCAATGAAGGTGCAACTGGAACGGAAAGAGTATGCGTTTTTTCTTGACCTGCAACAAGGCGTTAACCTAAACCGAAAGGTTGACAAACTGGCTACCTTTGAGCTGGAAGCCTTGTTGGATACCGTTCAAGTGGTAGATTCGACAGAAAGAAATCGTGTATTACGTGGTCTTACCCAGCGAAACCGTCACCAAGTTTATCAGAAGGCCATCCAATCTGCACAACAAAAGGCTTCGATGATTTCGGTGGAGCAGAGTAATTTTAAGTTCCAGCGTCAAAGGATAGACGAGTATATTGTGGAGGTGTATAAAAAGCGGACAATGGCCTTGGCATGTTTGATTTTTGTGCTCGTCGGTGCGCCATTAGGACTGCTCATCCGTAGAGGTGGCCTTGGCATGGTTGCCGCGATTGCCGGTGTACTGTTTATGTTGTTCTGGTTTGGTATGGTAAATGGAGAAAAGTTGGCAGATCGTGGCTTTGTCCCTCCGATTATGATGTGGGCGAGTACGGCACTTATGGCTGCTGTGGCCTTTTTTCTAATCTTACGCCATCAGTACGGCCAAATCGGGATTCCTATACGCCGCTATTTACAACGTATCCCTTTGCCGAAAATGCCAAAACGAAAAAAAACACTTACTTCTTCATCCTAAAACCCGCATTTTCGTGCTTTATATCGTCCCTACTCCTATCGGAAATCTCGAAGATATTACTTTACGTGCCCTTAACGTCCTCCGTGATGCCGATGTAGTTGCCTGTGAAGACACCCGAACTTCCGGCGTGCTGCTACAACATTACAAGATCGAGACGCCTCGTACCAGTTTCCACGCTTTTAATGAGGCTGGAAAGGTAGATTTCCTCATCTCGCGTTTGCAACAAGGAGAAACAGTGGCTTTGATTTCGGATGCAGGTACGCCCGGAATTTCTGATCCGGGTTTTTCCTTAGTTCGTGCGGCAGTGCAGGCTGGCGTTTTGGTAGAAGTCTTGCCCGGCGCAACAGCCTTTGTTCCGGCGCTTGTTGTTTCTGGCTTACCGTGCGACCGCTTTGTTTTTGAGGGATTTTTGCCTGTTAAAAAAGGCCGCCAAACCCGCATGAAGGGACTTGCGGAGGAAGCGCGAACGATGGTGTTTTATGAATCGCCCCACCGTATTCTCAAAACCTTAGATGGCTTTGTTGCCTTGTTTGGCCCTGATCGTCCTGCATGTGTGGCCCGTGAACTGTCCAAAAAATTTGAAGAAGTGGTGCGTGGAACCTTGTCTTCCGTTCGGGCGCATTTTAACAATGATGCCAAAGTTCGGGGTGAATTTGTCCTCATCATTGGTGGCAAGCCCGCATAATCTTTAGGGGGCAGTTTTCATGTCATGAATCCAAGCCCGAATCAACTCCAAACCCTCCTGATCTACCATTTTCCGTCCAAGTTCCGGCATCATGATTCCGGGGTCGGTGCTTTTCATTCGATAAAACAAGATAGAAGACTCCGGCTTTCCGGGCAAGATCGAGAATTGAAGATTTCCAGCGCCTTTTCCCGCAGCAATTGGTGCTTTTAGAACCCCAATGCGCGCGGGATCGGTCTCGGAGGCAGAGAGGAAAAGCCCCGATGTACTGCCCGGCCCTTTTGGATTGTGGCAATGTGCGCAATTTCCCTCCAAATATGCACGTGCACGCTTTTCGAGTGGGAGAGACGTGTCGTTGTAGTCTGCTAATTTAGGTACCTCCGTTTGGGGTAAGCCCTCCAGCCAATCTGCATCACGCCAAGCGGCCAGTTGGTTCTTGCCATGGTGCATATTACGGTTTAGCTGTTGTGCCGAAGGGCCAATGGGCGTAATCTTCTGGGCGGACTCATGGCATCCTTTGCACTGATTCATGTTCGGAACCACATAGTTCAGATTTTGTATCGTCCCATCATGTTTGATCCAAGACAAATCTAGTCGTCCACCTGCAACCTCCAGGGTCGCGTCCGTTTGGGTCTCATTCCATATATACGGTAGGGCTTTCCAACCATTATCTTGGTGAATAAGCAACCGCGTTTCCAAAATACGTCTGTTTTCATTGGGCCTACGGAAGTCAGCTGGGTAATAGAAATGCTTGATTAAGACCGTCCCAATAGGGAAATCCATCGGCCCCGTATCCGTAAAATGGATTTTTGTATTTGTGGGCAAGAAGATAAACCGACTTTTATGCGCATAATCTGTAAAAAGCGGTGCATTTAGTTCATACGGAAATACACGTTCGGCAGGTTTAAAATCCGCCAAATTCCCTTCAAAAAAGCCATATTCCGAAAGTTTTATTTTTAAGGCACGGGTTTCAGGAATTTGGCTTCTAAATGCAAGCAGCGAAAAGAGAACCAAAAGACCAAAAAAGGATTTTTGAAGCATAGCGCAGCGAGGTTTTTCTTAGAACCCTTCAGCGGTTAAAGTAAACAAACACACCAACGAAAGGTCATTTCGGATAAAAATGGCCGAGTTTTGGCTTATTGGTTTGCCTTCAAGTCTGAAGCGACCATTTCTTCGATCATTTTTTCGAGGGTATAGACGGGTTCCCAGCCCAATTTTGTTTTTGCCTTGCTATAATCACCCAAGAGTAGGTCCACTTCTGTTGGACGGAAGTAGCGGGGATCCACCTCTATAACCACCTCGCCGGTATGGGCATTTCGACCTTTCTCGGTGACGCCTTCGCCCTCCCAAACCAGCGGAATGTCCACATGAGTAAAGGCTTGCTCGCAGAAATACCGTACCGTATGGGTTTTTCCGGTCGCCAAAACAAAGTCTTCGGGTTCATTGTGTTGCAAAATCCGCCACATGCCTTCCACATAATCGCGTGCATGTCCCCAATCGCGTTTTGCATCTAAGTTGCCTAAGAACAGTTTTTTTTCCAATCCCAATTTTATACGGGCGGCAGCACGGGTAATTTTCCGCGTTACAAAGGTCTCGCCCCGAACAGGACTTTCATGGTTAAACAAAATCCCATTGCAGGCATACATATTATATGCCTCGCGGTAGTTTACGGTAATCCAATAGGCATAGAGTTTTGCTACGGCATATGGGCTTCGCGGATAAAATGGGGTTCGCTCTGTTTGTGGCGTTTCTTGCACCTTGCCATAGAGTTCGCTGGTGGAGGCTTGGTAGAACCGCACTTTTTCCGTTAGCCCTAAAATCCGAATGGCTTCCAAAAGACGTAAGGTTCCGGTAGCATCGGAGTTTGCGGTATATTCCGGTGTTTCAAAGCTTACCTGCACATGGCTTTGGGCCGCAAGGTTGTAAATTTCGTCTGGCTGTACTTCTTGAACAATGCGGATAAGATTGGTCGCATCCGTTAGATCGCCATAATGCAAAAACAGGTTTGCGGTATCCGTATGGGGATCTTCGTAGAGGTGGTCTATGCGTTGGGTATTAAAGAGGCTGGATCGTCTTTTGATGCCATGCACCTCGTAGCCTTTTCCGAGTAGTAACTCGGCCAAATAGGATCCATCCTGACCCGTAATGCCTGTAACAAGGGCTTTTTTTTGGTTGCTCATAGCGCGTTATTTTGTTTATACCACTCATAGACCTGCCTGATCCCTTGTTCCAACGGGATTTGCGGCGTCCAACCTAAGTGCTTGATTTTTGTAATGTCTAAAAGTTTGCGGGGTGTACCATCGGGTTTTGTGGTATCCCAAACCATCTCACTGTTTCCGCCGACGACTTGATTCACCAATGTGGCGAGTTCACGAATGGTGAGGTCTGCGCCGGTTCCAATATTGATCAGACGGTCTGGGGCAATGGCTTCGATGTCGGAAGCAGGGGTTTCCAATAGTTGTACACATGCTCTCCCTAAATCTTCGCTATGCAAGAACTCCCGCAAGACCGTCCCCGTTCCCCACAGTGTTACGGCAGTGTTGCGCTCACGGGCTTCGTGGAATTTACGGATGAGGGCGGGCAAAACATGGCTATTCTGAAGGTCGAAGTTGTCGCCGGGACCATACATATTCGTGGGCATTAGGCTGATAAAATCATCACCATATTGGCGATGAAATGCCTGACACATCTTGATACCCGCAATTTTGGCAATGGCATACCACTCATTGGTCTCTTCGAGCGGGCCAGTAAGGAGGTACTCCTCCTTCAGCGGCTGAGGCGCCAATTTAGGATAAATGCAAGAACTTCCCAGAAAAAGCAACCGTTGAACGCCAAACTTGTGTGCGGCCTGAATAATGTTGTTTTGAATTTCGAGGTTCTCGTAGATAAATTCCGCCGGAAAGGTACTATTTGCCACAATGCCACCCACTTTAGCGGCAGCAAGAACCACAAATTGCGGTCGTACTTCCTCGAAAAAGGCAAAAACCGCTGCTTGCTTGGTCAGGTCTAATTCCGAACGGGTACGCCCGATGATCTGACGATACCCTTTTGTTTGTAACGCACGGTTTATCGCTGAACCTACCAGACCGCGATGGCCAGCAAGGTAAATTTTGCTATCCAGATTGCTTAAGTGCATAAAAGCGGTTAGCTTGTTTCCCGAATACGGGTAATGGTTTTCTCCAATAGTCCTAAAGATGCCAAGAGGTCTTCTGAAAAGGCCCTAAAAGCGCCCTCACCACCTCCAACCGATGTCACACGACGGGCCACATTTTGTACATATCGCGGCGCATTTGGCACGGTAGCCGGCCATCCAACGACTTCCAAAAGGTTCACGTCCATCACATCGTCTCCAATATAGGCGATCTGAGACCATGTTAAGCCTCTTTCCAAACGAAGTTCATCTGCAACCGCAAGTTTATTCCGAACACCCGTCCGTATCAATGCTATGCCTAAGCGTTCCGCACGTGCATGTACCACTGGGTTGTCATCACCCGTTAGAATGCCAACCTCAATACCATTCATATGCAAAGCCAATACGCCAAAACTATCGTAGGTGTGGAATTTTTTTGCGGGTGGCCCTTCATTGATATAATACAAGCCGCCATCTGTCCACACCCCATCAATGTCTGTCAGCACCAACCGAATATCTGGAGATTCCATGTGCGTGTTTTTTTGCTCTTTGTCCGAATATAGCACAATTTCACTTGGATTTGCCCAACTGCTCTGGCTCCACGGCTATCCCCTTTTAGGAATTGGCCGCCATGTATAGCTTTTTTGGACTATTTTCCAGCGTCCCTCATACTTCATCAACAACAAATAGTCTATAAAAATCCGCCAGTCCGGAACCACGACTTCCACTTTGGCCATTGCCGCATCTTTTTCGTAGTCAAGGGCAATGATCCGTCCAATACGATTAACCTTTACCCCTTCTTTGAAGCCCATGATATAGGCTTCGCCAGAACGGATTCGGAGGCTGTCTTGCTCGGTGACGGTGTAGAGTTTAAAGTCTGGATGGAAGGCCCGTCGCAATCTTGCTCGATCACCATTGGCCGTACCCTCGATGTAGTCCATCAAGGTTTCGGTGATCTGCGCAATATCCGATTCACCGGATGGCGTTTGGGCAGAGATGCTTCCGCTACACCCAAAGATCCAGAAAAAGCCTAAGAAAAAAATTTGCTTCATGGTAATGTTTATTTGGTGAAAGGAAAGTGATTATACAACCAGAACATCTTGATCTTGAACACAAACAGATGTTTGGGGCAACGCCGCCAGTCAAGATCGTAAAGATATGTTAAGGTGGATTAGGCATGTTGTTTAAGCCAGACGGAAGCGTATTTAATGAGGTTACACCAAAAACATGTGACCCCATAAAGAAGAAACGCCCGTCCCACCGAGGCAAGACGAGCATTTCTTAAGGTCCCCTTTAACCTTTATCGTAGCCAAACATGCAGCAAATTCGGGAATAAGCCCGCAGGACCAGTGCCGTTGTTTGTATCCGCAGCAATTAGCGGATAAAGAGCATTTCTTGGTACGTAGGCATTGGCCAAATGTCATCAGCGATGAAGGCTTCGAGGCTGTCTGCCAATTCGCGAATTTCGCCCATTTTTGGAAGTACCGCATCTTTCAGGTAAACGGCATGAGCCAGTGTACTGCCGTCCTCGGTGGTATGACCGAGCAATTCTTCCAACTCATTCAGGTTGTCTTGTAAGACTTTAACGGACAAGGTCATTTTGTCTAAGGTGACCGTATCGAACGTAATGCCGACTACTTTCAGATCGGCACAAGTAGAAGCCAATTCGCGTTGGTAACGAATTGCCGCTGGGAAGATTTGCGTCCGTCCCATTTTTAAGGCCATTTTCGCCTCCATTTCGATCGTTTTGATGTATTGCTCAAGCGCAATTTCCTGACGGCTTTCCAATTCGGCTTTAGAAAGTACACCAAAGCGCTCGAATACCTCTATGGTTTCTGCATACGTCATAGCGGGCAGGGCATCTACAGTCGTCCGCAAATTCGGAAGGCCGCGCCGTTCGGCTTCTTGATGCCATTCTTCGCTATAACCATTGCCATCAAAGATGACAGGCCCCACTTCTTGGGCAATTTCGGAAAGTACCGAGACCACATTGGCGTCAAAGTCGCCCGCCATCGCTTCGAGTTTGGTCGAGATATAGTCCAACGACTCCGCCACAATCGTATTTAGAACGGTGAGCGGCATTGCAATGGCTTGACTGGAGCCTACGGCGCGAAATTCAAATTTATTCCCAGTGAAGGCAAATGGGCTGGTACGGTTACGGTCTCCGGCATGAGCGGGTAGGATAGGCAAAACATCGGCCCCTAAATTTAGCGAAGACGCTTCGAGGGACGAGGTTAGCTCACCGTTTTTCAACTGCTCGAAAACGTCGGAGAGTTGCTCGCCGAGATAGACCGACATAATGGCTGGCGGCGCTTCGTTTGCACCCAAGCGGTGGTCGTTACTAGCAGAGGCAATGGCGGCACGCATAACAGGGGCATATTTATATACGCCACGAATCACAGCGGTAGCGAAGGTAAGGAATTGGAGGTTCTCGTGCGGTGTTCTACCTGGCTCCAACAAATTGCCTTGTGTGCTATTGCCCAAAGAGAAGTTTACGTGCTTGCCGGAACCATTGATGCCTGCGAAAGGCTTCTCGTGCAGGGTGCAGAACAAGCCGTGACGGTCAGCCACACGGGTAAGCAGGTTCATCAATAATTGTTGGTGGTCGTGTGCAATATTGGCAAATTCATACACCGGAGCGACCTCATATTGCCCCGGAGCCACCTCGTTGTGGCGCGTTTTGATGGGCACGCCCAATTTGTACAGTTCTCGCTCTACTTCCAACATAAAGGCTTTAACCCGTGTGGGGATGAGGCCAAAATATTGGTCTTCAAATTCTTGTCCCTTCGGTGGCTTTGCACCAAAAAGGGTACGACCTGTGATGTAAAGGTCTGGGCGTGAAACCGCAAAGTTCTTGTCCACCAAAAAGTATTCTTGTTCGGCTCCAGCGGTTGCAGAAACCATGCTCACTTGGTCGTGCCCAAAGAACTTCAGAATACGTCTGGCTTGGGCATCCAATACCTGCTTAGAGCGCAAAAGCGGGGTTTTGTTGTCGAGCGCCTCGCCCGTCCACGAAACAAATGCCGTTGGAATGCAGAGCGTAACGCCATTCGGTGTTTCGAGCACATATGCCGGACTTGTAGGATCCCATGCTGTGTAGCCCCGTGCTTGGTGTGTTGCCCGCAAGCCGCCACTTGGGAACGAAGAGGCATCCGGCTCCTGACGCAACAAGGTTCCGCCCGTAAATTCTACGATCTTCCCGTAGCCATCCGGCTCGAAGAAGGAGTCGTGCTTTTCGGCGGTACGACCCGTCAAGGGATAAAAAATGTGCGCATAATGGGTAGCCCCTTTCGAGAGTGCCCAGTCCTTCATGGCAGATGCCACAGCATCGGCTGTGGTCATATCCAACGGCTTGCCATCACGAATGGTGTCCATAAGGGAACGATAAATCTGCTTCGGTAAAACGTTCTTCATGACGTCTGGACTAAAGACATTCGTTCCGTAAAGCGCCCCACTCGGCTCGTTCATATAATCGAACGTATCCCCAACAGGGTCTGCATTGATGATGGTTGAGATCGCATTAAAGCGTTTGGAAGCACCCATTTTTTTGTTTTTTAGCGTTATGTATGGTTGATTTAACTGCTTAGTCTAAATCTTGGAATGGCAAGGTCATTGGTTCTACTGGAAGCTCGCGGGTTTCTTTATAGGTAGAAAGCACGACGCTGGTAGAAGTCCCATGCACATGCGGCCAAGACTGAAGCCGAGAGAGCAACTGCTCTAAGGTGGTGGTGTTCTTCGTCCGAATCTTGAGGATATGCGAACCTTCTCCCGTAATAGAGTGGATTTCCAACACCTCGGCAAGTTTCAAGGCATGGTCAATAAAAGGCTTATAGTGTGCTGAGCCATCCACGGTTACGCGGATGTAAGCGGTGATGTCCATGTTCACCCGTTTGGCATCTATTACGGCATGATAGCCACGAATAACGCCTTTCTCTTCCAACTTTCGCATCCGTTCACTGACAGAGGGGACGGAAAGCCCGACTTTCTCCGCAATATCGTTCCGTTTCATCCGGCCATTGGCCTGTAAAAGGTTTAGAATCTGAACATCGGTGTAATCAATTTTGTCCATAGCAAGGTTAAAGGGTAGGTTGAATAAAGGGGATGGCAGAAGATAATCAATTATGGAAACTTAAAAAATTAAGTTTTATTTAATTAAATGCCTTTTTTCTTTAGGAAAGCGTTTTCGGAAACGAAAAAGCGTTTTCATATCGAGTCCGTCACATCAAAAAAAAAAACCGAAGCCCAAACAAGGACTCCGGTTTTTGAGATCAAGCAGGCTTCTTGGTTAACTTTCTTTCTTACCGTAAGACGCTGGTACGTCGCGAATCAGCCACGCCATCAGAAAACTTGGAAGAGTGGCCACCATTACCCATATGAAAAAGAATTTATACCCGATTAGGTCTTGCAACCAACCACTCCACATTCCCGGAATCATCATGCCCAAGGCCATAAGCCCTGTTCCAAACGCATAATGTGCCGTTTTATGCTCGCCTTGTGCCACATACATCATATACAGCATATAAGCCGTAAACCCAAACCCATAGCCCAGTTGTTCGGCAACAACGGCTGCAGTGACCACAAAAAAGCTATTGGTTGGGAAAAGAGCCAATAATACATAAACAATATTTGGAATATTAATGGCGAAAGCCATCGGAAGAATCCACTTCCGGAGTCCTCCTTTTGCAATGGCAATCCCGCCAACGATGCCGCCAATGGTCAATCCCAAAATTCCAAAGGTGCCATAAATTAGCCCCACATCGGAGGTCAAAAGTCCCAATCCTCCTTTTTCGGGCGTATCCAACAAAAACGGGGAGGCCATTTTCACCAACTGCGACTCGGCAAAGCGATAGAACAAGAAATAGGCCGTAGCAGCAAGAATACCGGGCTTCGAGAAAAACGTAAGGAACGTCTCCACGAATGTGGCTACTACGCCTTTTTGGGGATTGCTGTTCGGGGCATCGGTCTCAGGATGGGGCAATACCCACAAGTGATAAAAGCAGAAGAGCAGAAAAATGGCCGCAATGGCTGCAAAAGCGAGCGTCCATGCCATGGTAAAATCATTGTTATTGGCCTCGGCAATTTTACCCGCCGCAAACACAACCAACCCTTGCCCCAAGATCATGGCGGCACGATAAAACGTACTCCGGATGCCCACATACAACGATTGGTCTCCCTCCGAGAGTGCAATCATATAAAACCCATCTGCGGCAATATCGTGTGTGGCCGAGCTAAACGCCATTAACCAGAAGAAAGCGAGGGTCACTTGGAAAAAGAAGGAGGTTGGGATAGTGAAGGCAACACCCGCCAATGCTACACCAATCACAAATTGCATGGTAAAAATCCACCAGCGTTTCGTTCGGAAAATATCCACAATTGGACTCCAGAACGGCTTGATCACCCAAGGCAGGTATAACCAACTGGTATAAAGCGCCAACTCGGTATTGGAAATTTTCAGGTTTTTGTACATAATCGTCGAGACGGTCATGACCATTACATAGGGCAGACCTTGCGCGAAGTAAAGGCTTGGAACCCACCACGAAGGATGTCTGGAGGCTGTTGCGGCTTTCACGAATTTCAGGGGTTTGCAGTTTAGAATGGGACATCGCTTTTTAGCTTTCAGACGATGTATAATTTCCAAGATACACTTTCCTTCACCTAAAAGCCACAAGACCCTGCCGTAAAAATCCAAATTACGTTTCCCTCGTCATGGTATATTGCCCATTCCTCTTCCTCCAACGTTATTGGTTATGCAAACACGGGCTATTTCCAGATTTTATGGATTGTTGTGTATTATCTACCTAATTTCTCAAAGCTTACCGCCGCTTTCTTGGTTGCTCTGGGTACTAAAACCGCTCTTGGTTCCAACGCTACTGCTGTTGGTGGTTAGGGCTGTAAATCGTCCGCTTTCTGCCTTCTATCAAAAAACCTGCTTAGCCTTATTTTTTGGATGGCTCGGTGACGTCTTGTTGATGTTTGCACATCGTGGAGAAATCTGGTTTTTATTGGGCTTAGGGGCATTTTTGGTGGGTCATGTTTTTTACATCCTTGTTTTTCTTCAAACACCTAAACCACCGAATTACCTGCGGCGACATCCGTTTTCCGCTTGGCCTATTGTGGCATTTGCCGTCTTGTTGCTTG
Source organism: Rhodothermia bacterium (assembly GCA_017303715.1). Classification (GTDB taxonomy): domain Bacteria; phylum Bacteroidota; class Rhodothermia; order Rhodothermales; family UBA2364; genus UBA2364. The sequence goes on from JAFLBZ010000025.1 coordinate 17,616, forward strand.
TTGTGCTCGTCCCACATGTGGGCCACTTATGGCTCCCGATAACCGTATATGCTCTTGTCATCATGACGATGTCCCTTTTTGCACTCCATCGTAAAGGCCAAGTGGCGGCATCCAGTTTTGTTTGGGTGTTCGTCGGCGCCATCTTGTTTATGATCTCGGATGGCCTCATCGCCATCAACAAATTTGTGATCCCTTTTCCCGCATCAGCTTTCTTCATCATGTCCACGTATATGGCCGCACAATACTTAATTACGATTGGGCTAATCCGTCAGACCGTAAAATCCATTTAGGAATCGCTTTCTTTGGCATTTTCAAACAGGGATTTCATGCGGGGATCATGAAGGCGGGGCTTTGCCAAGATGAATTGACCCTATTTTTATGTTTTCGGATTTGCGGCCTTCGGCGGCGACCTTAAACATTCCTTTTCTTCAGGTACATCATGGAACAAGCTTTCCCATTGGTAAACGAAACATACCGGATCAATACGCCATCCTTAAGTGTTCCCCAACGCTTATTGCTCGGCCCCGGCCCTTCCAATGCCCATCCTCGTGTTCTTGAAGCGCTGTGTACGCCCATAGTTGGTCATTTAGACCCCGCTTTCCTTAGCATTATGGATGAAGTCCAAGACCTCTTGCGGTATGCGTGGCAAACGTCTAACCTGCTCACCGTGCCCATTAGCGGAACTGGTAGTGCGGCCATGGAAGCTACTCTTGCGAACGCCATCGAGGCGGATGACAAGGTGGTCGTAGGGGTAAATGGTTATTTTGGAAACCGTTTGGTGGACATGGCTGGACGTTACGGTGCGGACGTGGTGGCGCTCCGTAAACCGTGGGGACAGGTGTTTGGACTTGAGGAGTTAGAAGCTGCACTCAGCAAACACCGTCCGGCAATTCTGGCATTGGTTCATGCGGAAACCTCAACGGGTGCTTGTCAACCTATGGAGGGCGTGGGTACACTTTGTCGGAAATACGATTGTCTGTTGCTCTTGGATACCGTCACCAGTTTAGGTGGTGTTCCGCTTTTTTTGGACGAATGGGGGGTGGACTTGGCTTATAGCGGAACCCAAAAATGCTTGAGTTGTCCACCCGGTCTTGCACCTTTTACCATGAACGAACGTGCTATCGAGAAGCTAAACCGACGGAGTGGTAAAGTGCCCAACTGGTACTTAGACATGTCTCTGTTGGCTTCTTATTGGGGTAGCGAACGCACTTATCACCATACTGCGCCCATCAGCATGAACTATGCCCTACGAGAAGCCCTACGCTTGGTCGCCGAGGAAGGACTGGAAGCCCGCTGGGCAAGACACCGCAAAAATGCCGAGAAACTCTGGAAAGGGCTTGCTAATTTGGATCTTTCTTGCCATGTGGATGAGGCTTTTCGCTTACCCAGCCTCACAACCATACGTGTGCCTAAAAACGTGGATGCAAAGCACATCAGCCAGCGGCTTTTGCGTGAGTATAACATCGAAATGCCGGGTGGCCTCGGAGAATTGGCCGGAAAGGTCTGGCGTGTAGGTCTTATGGGCTACAACAGCCGTTCGGAAAACGTGCAAACCTTGCTCAATGCGTTAAAGGATGTGCTTAGATAAACATTATTTTTGTAGTTTAGATTTTTGTTATTAAAAGAATTAGCGCTTCAATTGGTTTTTAGTGGATATATTTTGAACACCTTGGCTTTGGCCATGCGCTGCCACCGGAATTCGAGTGCAAACTGTTAGCTACATTTTAAAGGTCGCCCCGATGTGGTACTGCGTTTCGTTTGGGAATGGATTTTAGCTTTAAAATGCTGGAGACAGGTAAAACTTATTCATTCTTTTCGACTTTGCATAAAAAAATACAGACAGTGACGCAATGGGGCAGTCAACGGCGAGGATGATAAGATGCTTTGTCTGACAGAACTGCCACGTTGATCTTGGGTAGTTCGCAGCGCATTTGTGGAGGATTAATGGTTAACTTTTTAAACTTGTTCCCCGCATCCAAGTTGGCAAAGCGGATATTGTTTTCCAGCACACATACTCGGTGTTCGGGTTTATACTGCCCATCGGAGCCAGTAAGGGTTGGATTTAGGATGCCGTCGTACACAATATGGGGCGTTTTCCTTCTGAATTTGAGCATAAACAATTGCCCCATACGGTTTTTGAGGTCTGGCGTGGAACGGCTTTGTTGGTAGGTGTTTTTGTGGATAAAAATATTTGCCGGAAATGGATTGTATTCTTTGTCTTGAATTGGAATTTCCGTCATTAGATAACTGGCAATGGCCACCGAGACCGTTTTATGACCTTCAATCCGGTTTCCTGTAATCTCAACGCCCGATGTGGCCAGAACAATAACCCCAGTTCCAGCGGGAACCGTAGCCACCATATTGCCTTTCGGTGCGAAGTTGCGGTAATTGTTGTTGTGGATATGGTTGTTATACACCCTCACCATGCCGCCTTGTTTTTTGAGAAGACCCGGTAAATCAAAAACCAAAATGCCGCCCGTGTTGCCCGTAGATTCGTTGTCATAGACCTCGGCATTGGTGGTGTTTTCAATTTCGATACCAGCCACATTCTGAAATGCACGAGATTTGCGCACAATCACCCGATCTGATTGTCCCACATAAATACCCGCATCGGAAGCGCCAATGGCCTCGCTGCCCTCGATGAGGACGCGGGTGCATTGCACGGGATAGAGGCCATACGCCCCATTTTTTTCACTTCCTTTGGCCGTCCACGCTGTTTTGATGTTCCGAAACGTAATGCCATCCACCTTTTGCACCTTAATGGCGTCCCCTTTTGCATCCACCACCGAAAAATCCTCCAGCAGGATGTCTTGCCCGTCCGTAATGCGTATCCCCTCCGCGCCTTCTGTTTGACCTTTAAAGTTAAGAATGGTTTTGTCTTTACCAGCCCCTTTTATGGTAACGCGCTTTTTGCCATCCATCGAGAGGGAGCCTTGAATCTGAAACGCGCCTTCGGGGAGTTGAACCGTTTCGCCATCCGCTACCATAATCAGTTTGGTTTGGATTTGTTTTTCCACCTCGGCTTGGGCAAGCACAATATGAGGCAATGAGCATAGAATAAACAACAATAAATACTTACGCATGTTAATTTTGGTCAGAATGAAAAAAGCGGGTCATATTAAAAGTCCACCTCCCACGTTAAGACGGGGATAAATTCGGACTGATACGAGAAATAATAGGTTTTTGATTGTGGGTCATATTGTTGCCACTGCGGGTTTTTTCGGCTACCAATGTTCATCATGTCCAACGACAGGGTATAGTTGTATGTACTGCGGTTTTTGGTAAGAGCAACCCGGCCATCCACACGGAAATAATTTGGAACTTGTGCCGTAAAGATACGATTTTCATCCGAGACATAGTATCCGGCCAAAGCAGATTTTACTTCGTCGGGAGGGGTGTAGCGGTTTCCGCCATTCCAAGCAATGCGGCTCCCAACTTGCAAAATGCCTCCTTTTCGCAGGGCAAATTCTTTTCCTGCCATGTAACTGGAAGTGAACCGGCTATCGTATTGGGTAGAATAAGTTTTTCCGTTTGGCAACTCAAAGAATGAGCGGAAATATGCGCCTGTCAATAGGAAGAAATAGCGGTCGCCAAAATAGCGTTCCACCACCAAGTCAAGTCCATAATTGCGGCCTGTTCCCTTGGGGGTCAAGCCCGTTTGCCCAAATCCCTCCATGTCGTTAAAAAACCAGTAGCTATTTTCGCCAGAGGCCAATGTAGGGACGTTAAACAATTTTTGATAATACGCCTCGGTTTGGATGTGGAATTGCTCTACTGGAACATAATTATGGCTCATTACCACGTGGTGTGCCTTGGCAAACGGCAGCTTATAGTTGGGCAGTGCGGTATCCGGTACACAGTTTGGCATTATGGTCGGGCAAATATTCCGCTTAAAATACAGGCCAATGGGCAAAATGCGGCTATGTAGGCCATAGGCGAGTGTAACCGTTTGGCGGGGCGAAATTGTGGAGGTAAGGGCAAGACGAGGTTCTACACTTGATGTTTTGTTCAACGCAAACCAAAGCCCATGGAGACCTGCAAGGATAGCAGTCCGTGAGGTTAAATCATACTTGGCTTGTGCATAGATGTTGGCCTGTCCGGTAGTGCCCTCTGCATCCATAGCGGTTTGCCAAAAATTGCGTACCAAGCGATCAAAAAACAGGTTATACTGGAAAATGCTTACGTTAAATCCGGCTTTCAGTGATAAAAACGTAGAGACTTTTTGGCTATAATGCGAGGCCAAACTTAAACGTGTATCGCGGGCATTATTGTGTGCGGTAATGGCGGGTGTCCGAACGTTATTGAGCGTGTCTTCTACAATCGAGTTGTAGTTATCCATCAGCGCAAGGGTGGTTTTAAGGTATGATTTTGGGGTAAGTAAATAGGTATTGGTCACGCCCAAGACCCCCAAATTGGTTTCAAAGTCCGACCTTTGGCGGTCTCCACGGGTTTTCCATTTGCTTTGGTCTTTTAATTCGGAATGGCGTTCCAAACTCAACCCACCAAAACCAAAGACGGTGGTGGTAGATTTGCCGTTTGCCGAAGGGAAATAAAGCAGAAAAGACAGGTCTTGGAAGGTATTGCTCGTCCGTTCCGAGACAAAATTGAAGCCCAAGCCCGATAGAATGCCGAGGGTGGAGTAGCGATAATTGGCTACATACGAGCTTTTCCCTTTCTGGATAGGCCCCTCGGCTCCCAGTTCTAAACCAATAAGGCCAATGCGTCCGGTATATTCGCGTTTTTCGGTGTTCCCATGCCGGAAACGCATGTCAAAAACCGCCGAGAGGGCATTACCGTATTCTGCCGCAAACGCACCGGAGGAGAAGTCGGAATTGGCCAAAAGGCTCGCCGAAAAGGCGCTAATCCCACCACCAGAAGAACCCGGACGGGCAAAATGATTGGGATTTGGGATGTCCACCCCTTCTAATCGCCACAAAACACCGGACGAGGTGTTGCCACGTACCACAATATCGTTGTTGTTGTCCTGTGTATTTGTTACGCCCGGATAGCCCGCTACCAAACGGCTGGGGTCATTGATGGTGGCCGCATAGCGTTTGGTTTCCTCCACCGAAAAAGACCGCGCCGATACTACCGACATCTCGTTGAGTGGGTCGTTTTTCCGGCTTGCAACAATGGTTGTTCCCGTTAGTTCCGTATTAAGTTCAGACATTTCGATGGTCAAATCGGTTTCTTTGGCCGAAGTGATCTCAATTCTGTTTAAAATAACCTCCGCATATCCCAGAAATTGCACGCGAACGGTATAAACGCCAACCGTTACCCCTTCCAGTCGGAAACGCCCGTCTGCGCCGGAGGTTGTGCCTTTAAGAGGTTTGGATTCGGGCAAGGTAATCGTTGCACCCGTGAGTGGGTGGCGGGAAGTTTTGTCTATCACTACGCCTTTCAGGGTTTGTTTTGGGCGTTGTGCCACCACGAAAAGCGGGCCTAACAGGAGGAAACAAAGGAGATAACGGTACATGACGGCTTAGTTTGTGGAACCGATAGAAAGTACTTCATGATTTCTGCATTTCAAATTAAAAAATGGCTGACCTCTCGGCATGTGTATATATCCGCTGTAAATTTTCTATCACCTTTTTACAGTATTATGGGAGGGATAAGGGTTTAATGCCAGTATCTTCTTTTGATAGCCCTGCGCTTAAAGGCAATGGATGGTAATTCATGTTTGCACAAGTGCGCTTTTAAGGGAGAGTTTAGGTACAGCATTAAATGCCGCATTAGAAATTTGCGTATAGCCTTCATTGGTTTAATCCCTCCTTCATCATGGAAACCCCATTTTTTTCTAAGCCGAAAGAAACCTCGGAAGACAGGCTCCGGCCTTCGCTCAAGACCATCGGTTTGGCAGCTTGGATTGGCCTATCGGGAAGTCTTTATACGGCTTTTTGTTGTATCGTTGTGCTTGTACACAACATGATCCGTCCGGGACTCGCCACTTTCCACCAATGGAGCAGGCGTTGGGGGCGTGGAATGCTGGCCCTGATGGGCATTCGGGTACTGGTAGAGCGGTCTTATGCCTTAGACCCCGCAAAACCTTATATTTTTCTGGCAAACCACCAGAATGTATTGGATATTTTGGTCTCCACCGGATTTATTCCTGTCCCGTTTGGCTTTTTGGCAAAAGTGGAGTTGAAAACCGCTCCCTTTATCGGTTGGGTCTTACAACGCTTCTGTATTTTTGTGGATCGTTCTACGCCGCGAAAAGCGGTCGAGAGCATCCAAGCGGCGGGTAAAATGGTTCGTGACGGACATGCGGTGCTGGTGTATCCAGAAGGTGAGCGGACTTGGAGCAACCATATGGTTCCTTTTATGCGGGGTGCTTTTGAGATTGCGATTGCGGCGGGTGTGCCCATCGTACCCATCTCTTTTATCGGCTTTTATGCCTTTGCCGATGAGCGCCGTTATTTGGTTTCGCCCGGAAAAATACGGGTCGTATTCCACCCACCCATCGAAACCACAGGACTTACCCGAAAAGACCTTCCGGCTTTGATGGAAACCGTTTTCGGGATCATTCAGCGTGGACAAGAGCGGGATTAGCGATTTCCAATTTTTCGGCAACGTCACGGATTACATACAGCAAATTATCTATCGCCGCCATATCTTTCCGGTGGTTGATGAGACAAGCACGTAAAACAAACCGCCCTTTCAGTTTGGTTCCCATGATAAAAACGCGACCATCTTTTTCTAAAGCGGGAACCAATTTTTTATTGAAAGCCTCTATCGCCGCCGCTGACGTCAACCTACCCCGATACTGGAAGCAGCCCACTGCCAATTTTGCGGAGGCAACCCACTCAAACGCTGGTTCAGACGTCACTTTTTCTTTTAAATATTGGGTAAGGGCAATGTCTTTTCGGATCATCTCGCGGAAACGGTCAAATCCATATGCCTTGAGGGACATCCAGACCTTAAACGCTTTGGCGTTACGTGAAAGTTGGAAATAATGGTCGTTAAAGTCGAATTGTGCCTGAGGTGCGTCGAATGTATTGTCCAGATATTCGGCATAATGCTGGTACGAACTACGGAGTGCTTGCCAATTACGAACCAAAACACAGCCCACTTCAAAGGGTTGATAGAGCCACTTATGAAAATCTAAGGCCACCGAATCCGCACGTTCCAAGCCCTTATATGCAGGTTGTAACTCTGGCAATGCCGAGGCCAAACCGCCATAAGCGCCATCCACATGAAACCACAAACCATATTTTTGAGCCAGATCAGCCAATTCGTCTAAGGGATCTATTGCGCCCATGTTCACGGTTCCGGCATTGCCAATGATGCAAAACGGCTGAAAACCTAACGCCACGTCTGCTTGGATTTGCTGTTCGAGCAGGTCTGTACGGATGGTATAATCTCCACCAGTGGCAATTTTCCGCAGATGTTTGCTTCCCAGACCCAGTAGCGACATGCTTTTTTCAATGCAATTATGGGTTTCTTCGGAGGCATAAACCATGAAAGGCTTCAGGCCAAACAGGCCGTTTTTTTGAAGGTTCAACTGTTTAAAAAACGTGTTTCGGGCAACGGTCAGCCCTGCTAAGTTGGCCTCCGATCCTGCACTGACCATTGCGCCGCCGGCTTCTTTGGTAAAGCCAACCATTTCAGCTGCCCATTTTACTACCCGTTTCTCGATCTCTGTCATAGCGGGGGCCAAGTGCCACTTGGTATTGTTTTGGTTCAGGGTTGCCATGATAAACTCTGCTACGGTCGAGACCTGATTCCCCCCAGACATAACATAGGCATACATGTTTTTACCAAAATTTCCGGTGGCCGTTGCCACTATATTGGTTTGTATTTCCTCAAATAGCTCCGAGATTGGGATCGGATTTTCCGGCAACGATTCTTCAAACAATGCCGCCATTTCCTCCGGCGAATGGGCATTAAACCCTTTTTGATGGGCCATGTTTTGATAATAGGCCACGACCATCTGGAACGTGCGGTTCAACAGGTCTTCAAATTCGGGCAAGGGGAAGTCAAGGGTCTGGGTTTCTTGTATGGCAAGCATTTTTTCGTCCAAGATAAGCAAGGCCGCGCCGCAATAAACTTCCCATTGGTTCATCCATCCAAGAAATTTATATGCCCATCCCGCATTTCCCAACCGATATTCGTTTTCGCAAATGGCTTAGAGGGCAAAGCAAATGGCTTTAGTGACAAAACTGTGCAACTCAAACACGGCTACCGGAGGATCAACGTTTTATAGATCGGTTCCCACCACAGCGGCGGATCAACCCAAAATAAAAAAGCCAAAACCCCGACCATCATGGCCACAGGCCGCCAACGTGTATCCTCTTTTTTGCGATAAAACCGGAATAGAAATGCACTTGCCACAATCAAGATCAGCGCTTCGGTGGGTGTACGGACAAGACGCAGTGCCAAATAATTTGCCACAATCTGACCACAAAGTATCCAAATAAACGATCCCGCCATAGGAAATGCACCCAGCGGCGACTTGATGAGCGCGCCTCCTTGCCATTTTTTAGGAAAAAGATCGAAGCACATATGAATGGCATAACCCGGAAAAAAGCCCAAGCCGAAAAACCGCAACAGCCGCGACCAATCCTCGGCATTCAGTTTGGCATCTTCAAAATAAGGGTCTGCAAAATTATACCCAGAAACCAACAACCACCAGACGATAATCGGTACTATCATGCCATGTGTCCAGAATGAACGGTGGTCGAAAAATGGTAGTTTGTGATCCCAATCGGCCATATGTAGCCCAATAGAAATGCCTGCCACCAGCGCCATGAGGTTCGGAATCCAATCTTGAATCATGTTTATTACATATGTTTTGTTGTTTGTAATATAATTCGTGGACATGGAATTTGCAAACGATCCCACGAAAGGAAAGGCTCTTTTTTACGTGTTGCTCAACTTCCTATAAGCCCGTGTGAAATCCAACAGTGCTTGACCCTTTTGTAGGCTGGTTTTTGCGTCGAAAACGACAGGCTGTAAACGTGTGTTTTTCGTCTGTATTGCTTTTACGAAACGAAAAACCCCGTCACCAAAGCGTAACGGGGTCTCTAATGTAAAAGCGTAAGGTTTCTTAGTGTACGTAGGTATCTTCTTCGTCCGCCTCTGCTGTTGGTTTGGCGGCAATGCCCAAAATAATCAACCCTATAATTGCGGAGAAAACAGAGCCAATCAGAATGGCTAATTTTGCAACATTGAGCAAAGAGCCTTCAGGAAACGATAGCGAAGCAATGAACAAAGACATCGTAAAGCCAATCCCTGCCGTAAAACCAATGCCCAAAATCTGCAACCATGTGGCATTAGAAGGTTGTTTGGCCCAGCCAACTTTAATCGCAATAAATGTTGTGACAAAAATGCCCAATGGTTTTCCGAACATTAGACCAAAGACAATACCATAGCTGAGGTTAGAAAACAACATGCCCACCTCGTCGAATGGGATAAGAATGGCCGTATTTGCCAATGCAAAAATCGGGAGAACGCCATAATGAATGGGCTTGTGCAGGGCGTGTTCTAAGTCCTCTACTTTGGATAGCGGAATGGTAAGTGCCAGCAAAACACCGGCGATGGTGGCATGAATCCCCGATTTAAGGATCAAAAACCAAAGGACGAACCCCAAAATGGCATAAGGGGTCATTTGTTTTACCCCGCCTTTGTTCAACAGAAAAAGCACACCCATCACCAGAACGGCCAAGCCAAGCATTGCCAATTTGATCCCTGATGAATAGAAGACGGCAATAATCAAAATGGCGGCCAAGTCGTCAATAATGGCTAAGGCAGTCAGGAAAACTTTTAGCGCGAGCGGAACCCGTTTGCCAAGTAAGGACAAGACCCCCAAGGAAAACGCGATGTCGGTTGCGGTGGGAATAGCCCAACCATCCATGTATGGGGTTCCCCAGTTGAAGGCCATGAAGATAAGGGCTGGAACCAATAAACCGCCAATGGCTGCGGTTGCAGGCAGAATGGCCTTTTGCATGTCCGACAATTCCCCTTTAAGGAGTTCCCGCTTAATTTCTAAGCCCACCAAAAAGAAAAAAAGCACCATCAAGCCATCATTAATCCAGTGACCAAGTGACTTTTCGAGCATCCCAGCGCCGACTTGCACCTGCCAAATGTTTTGATAGGCTTCTTTGGTTGCTTCAAAGTTGGTCAGAAAAATGGACAATAAGGTGGCGAGAACCAACAATATCCCGGATAACTTCCCGTCTTCTGCCCATTCTTTAATGGGGTGAACAAAAATGGGATGAAGCAACTTCTTTACCATAAGCGTTGTATTTTAAGGGTTTATAGAAGGGTCAACACAACAATTTGCCCGATTGCGGCCATCAGGCTCAGGTATTGACTACGTGCCAACTGGGTTGAACGTTCCAATCTTTTTTACGATTCTTGATGAATGAAGCGAAAAGCCTTAAAGTCCCAGCCCTGCCGAGAACAAAATGGTGCGGTTTTGTGGCATGGTAAAACGCTCCTGTCCCCATGAAAACGTGCGTGTTCCAAGTGTCCGAACGGTGGGGTCTAAACCACTATACCGCGTGAGGATACTAAGATTGGTGATGCTTAAACCCAGCGAAAAACGTTTTAGGTGGCCCTCACCTCGCTTTATGGGAAGGCGCTCGTTGTGGTATCGGATTTGTAACAACGAGAACCGGAGAAAATCGGCGCGTTCCACAAAATTTCCCGCATAATTGGGGTCGGATAAGGCAACCAAACGAGACGCATTTTGATATGCCTCGGTTCCGGGAAGGAATGGTGTGACGTCGTTCCGAGTGAGAAGGCCAATTTGCGCACGGGCGATATTCACCGCCTGATCGCCTCCGGCATTTACCCTGAAATGGCGTGATCCATTATAGACGGAAGCCCCTTGCGCACCGTCGAAGGTGGCGGCAATTTGCCAATTCCGCCATTGCGCCTTCACCTCCGCCACGCCCAGCCATGCGGGTTGTGCATTCCCCAAGAACGCATTTCCATTTTCGTCCACGGTTTTGCCGTTATACGTGGTTCCGGCAGAGGCCAAAATGGGACGCAGATATTTTTGGGTGGTGGCGTCAAATTCCGCCCCAACCACTACGGGGGCATAAAAGGCCAATCGCGAAAATCCGGGCTTGATGACGTTTAGTTTATTGCCATCATACATATCGGGGACATCGTTTAGCGTTGTCACCCGATTTTGTTGCCCGTGTAAACCTAAGGCGAGCCAAACACCGTATTCCGTTGATTGGAACATAGCGTAATTTAGTTTTGCCAAAACCCCATATCCCACCGACTCTCCGCCGTTTTGTGGTAGCAAGACTTTGCCCAAGCCAGATGAAGGCGTTGGGAGTGCATACACGACGGCATCTGTGGTTTGCTGCCAATAAGTCGAGGCAGAAAAATCCAGCTTTTGTGCCCATTTGCTCTTGATCCCTGCCTCCCATTCGCGAATTTGTTCGGGTTTTAAGTTCTTGTTCCCCGCCGAGGCAACCACCCATCCATTCCCAAACCCGCCGGGTACGCTTATCCAAAAAGTTCCTTTGGCATCTAAGGCATTGGGCAAATTACCCGCCTTGCCAAAGGCCAAAAAGACCTCGTTACGGCTTTCCGGCAAAAAGGAGAAATACAAAGGAAGCACAAAACGGGCAAAGGGTAAATAGGAAAATCCGGCCTCTTGGCCAATTCGGTCGGCATCCTCTACCGTAAGTCCCAATTGGAGTTTCATCCCGCTTTTCCAAACAAGGTCTTCCTGCACGAATATGCCCATTTCTCGTTGTCCAGAGCGGACTTCCTCGTTGGTCACTAGATCTCGACCCGTCCCCACATCGGTGGGATCCTCTTCTGTAAAGCCATCTTTTGCAATCAACAGTTGATAGGCATTGAGGTCGAAGGCGCGGATACCTGCCTCGGTTGTGGCGGAAAGGCGGTTGTTTTTATTCCACACATAACGCAGTGCTGCTTCATATGAAAAAGCTGCTGATTTCCGGCTAATGACCGACCGGCGCACCAAGCCAATCCCGACCAAGGCATTCGGTGGGCGGTTTTGTTCGCCCTGCAAATCGGTTCCTTCGTAGCCCATTTTTCCGGTGATAAACAAGTTTGGAAGGGGCTCAAGTTTTGCGCCAAAATGTGCCAATGTTCGGCGGTGTTCATGCAATGTGGTAAAGCGCCGGATCAGGCTGCTATCTGCCAAACCATATGCTTTTGCGGTTCCGGTGGTGTTGAGCAAATAGCCATAAACACTGGTGCCACCCTGTGGTGATCCGGTCTCGGCTTGGGCATGGGACAAGGTGGCGGTAAGCTGTAGGGTCGAAAAAGGTGTTGTAGTAAGATGTAGGCGTGCCCCACGTTCGCGCAAGCCATCATTCAGGACGGCCCCGTCAGCACGTCCTACATAGCCATTGGCATAGTATTGGGTTTGTGCTTGACCGCCCTCAAAACGTAGGCCATGCCGAACAATCGCTCCCGTCCGCAAGCCATCATTGGCGGCTTCAGGATTCGAGGCGGTGGAGAAATCGAAAGGCGTGGCTATCTGGTTTTGTCCAATTTCTACGTGGTAGTTGGCCTGTGTTTTACCAACCGTTCCAGCGCGTGTGGTAAGGAGAATGACGCCCGCGCCCGCCGAGACACCCCAACGAGCAGAAGCGGCGGGGCCGGATAAACAGGTCACGTCTTGAAGGTCTTCCGGCTTAAGATCAGTTAAGGCGGAGACGCCTTGGCCGCCCAATTCCAAAAAACGGTATTCTTCGTTCTCCAAACGGATGCCATCCACAAATATCAAAGGGGAAGCAATAGACGTAAGGCCACCGCCATTCCGAAACGTCATAAAAAGGCCACTGCTTTGGTTGCCGGAGGTGGGTGCAATCCATACATCAGGACAAGTGGCTTGGATGCGCTGGGCAAGATGGCTGTAGTGAAGGTCTGGCGGATTGATTGGAAAAACGGGGCCTAATGGCATTGTCCGAGGTGCCGGAGACGGGTCTTGCGCAAGGGGCGTCTGGTTTTGCGGAGGTGCGGCTGGCCGAAGGTCTGGATTTGCCGTTTCGCGGGGTTTATTCGGGACGTCCGCGAGGTTGACTCCGCCAATGGGCCGCAAGCCAATATCGGCGAGGACGTCGCTTGTTTTTACCGTCACGGTTTTGGTGGCGGGATCATAACCGGAGACATTTACGCTAAGGGTGTAATTTCCGGCACGTACACGCGAAAACGTATAATTGCCCTGCGCATCCGTTGTTGCTGCTTGGCCACCGGGCTGCATCACCACGCGCGCCCTAAGCGGTAAACCCGTTGTGGCGTCATAGACCGCGCCCACAATCCGTATGGCCTGCGCCTGCACCACCGTAGGTATCAATCCTATGCCAAAGAAAATGCAAATAACAAACGAAAGAAAACGTCTCATGTTCAAGGTCGCTGGAGGAATAAAGGTTCTAAAGATAATTCAAGAAAATACAGTGCCAAATTTTACACTACGGCGTCATTATCCGCTCATTCATACAAGAATCCCATGAAGCACGGCAAGAATTGTGGTGTTTGGCGGCCTTGGTCAGCGTATTTGCCTTTTTTGGTTGTAAATTCCCAGCCTCCTGAACTAAACCATTTGCCGATCATGAACGAAGACATAAGCTTGCGTGTAGGGGACGACGAGATGCAAGAAGCCACCACACGGATTTTTAGCCCGTTTTGGTTTCGGACGTCTGGTCTCACCTTGGCCATCACCGGTATCTCTTTATTGCTTTTGTTACAAATCCCTACCGAACAAACCCGATTTGCCGGACAAATACTCGGTTGGTGGATTTTGGTTTGGGCTGTGTTGCCGCCCATCGTCCATGCCATTAAAAAACAATGGGATTGGCGCTATGGACTCCCGCTCCAACTCTGTGACATTACCGCCTTTTTTACCGGATGGGCTTTGGTCTCGGAAAACCAGTTGGTTCACGAAATTGCACTTTATTGGGGGATGACGGGCGCACTCCATGCCCTGCTGACGCCGCAGTTTACGCAAGGAACACAATTTTTCTTCTTAATTGAGTTTTATGTCTCGCATACCGGTCTGATCCTTGGCCCCATGTTCCTGACCTATGCACGCGGGATGGAACTCCGTCCTTGGTCTTGGTTGGAGGCGGGCGGATGGCTATTCATTTGTGGAATTGTGGTTGGGCTAATGAATTGGCGGCATCAATGCAATTATATGTTCTTGTGCCGACCGCCAACGGCCAAAAACCCCTTTATCATTGGGCAATGGCCTTGGTATCTGATGGGCTTTGCGGTGGTGATGTTCCTCCACTTTTTGGTGTTTTACCTGATTTTTCGGTGACCCTTTAGTCAAGCCATGCTACGCCGCGCCAAGTGCTGCCAAGTCGTTCCGAGCTTTGGTTAAAAACCGCTGGTACGCCACCACCAATGGCGCATCCTGCACCAATTCCGCCCATAGCGCAACCGCTTGTTCAAAATATGGGCGCGCTTGGTTGCTTTGTTTTTGGTTACGGTAAAACACACCCAACTTGAAATACGAAATCGCCAATCCATTTTTGAAACGGACATTGTTCGGGAAGGTGTCATAGAGTTCTTTGGATAAATCGGCATCTAATTCAAAGTAGGTCAAGGCTTGTTTCAAATCGCCCAACGCACTATGCGTTTCGCCTAACTTTGAATACGAAATGGCCAATCCATTTTTGAAACTGACATTGTTCGGGAAGGCGTCATAGAGTTCTATAAATAAGTTGGTTTCTAATTCAAAGTATTTCAAGGCTTGTTTCAAATCGCCCAAGGCGGTATGGGTTTCGCCTAACTTTTCATAGGATATGGCTATCAGATGTTTATCCCGCAATACCTGTTGCGCTAAGGTTTTTGCTTTTTCAAAAACGTTAAGTGCTTCTTGGATATCTCCATGTATCAGTAGCACATCTCCACGTAATATCCAAATGGTGGGTTTGTCTTTGTCGTAGGCGTGTTTTTCCCAAGCCTCCAGCATGGTATAGGCAAGCTCGGTTTCTCCTACGTCCATTGCTTGTTGTACAATTTGTGGGAATAGGGAAAGACGATACGGGATTTCCGTCTCTGCGGTTTTCTCCAACCGTGTAAGTAGCCGCTGGAGTTCCGTATGGTCTGGAGCGGGCAACTGACTGAAGGGGAGGTCTAAACTTTGCGTAGTGGTTGGTGTCGTAAATACGTTAGGGATTTCCTTTTCCAAGTCTAACATAAAGGAGCGAAAAGACCACAAATCGGGCATTTTCTCCATAATGGTTTTGGCATACAGTTCCCCTGTGGTTGCGGGTACAAACACAAAGAGCGCAATCGGGGACTGGGCGAGCTTATCCCTTCTGAGGTTGAGACCAGCCGTAATTTGGCGACGTCTTTCGTTGTTCTGCGTCATTTGTTCGGTTTCGCGGCCCAAAGAGTTACGTTCTTCTTTCAGCACATCCTCAAAGTTTTGGAGGAAAAAGAAGCCACGCGCTAAGCCAAAATAGGCATCGATAATTTCGCGATATGTTGCTTTTGCGGCACTTATTTTGGAAATGGGACGGTCTGGAAACCGGATTTTCAGGTCGGTCTCCAACTGTTGTAAAAACGAATAATGGTTGAAACGCACGATCACAAATCGGAAAGCCTCTGTTCGTAATAATTTAAACAAGGGTGTGGTCTCTTCGGTGTAGTTATCCGACATATTGTTGATAGAGGGGCGAGACTTCAACGATGGGATTAACCCGTTTATAACCCCCATCGTTGTATTCAAAGATAATGAGTTTTTCTAATAAATCTTGCCACTCCGAATCGAAGGCAAGGTACTTTTCTGCTTCATTGGCTTCTTTAAGCACCTTGAGCAATTCTAAGTCTTTGGTAGAGAGGTATTGCGACGTTTGTGCAGCCAATTTTTTAATGCCTTTTTCCAAGTCTGCAAGATGGATTTTATTATTGTCTTCGTCGGCAAACATATTGGCATATTCCAAAACCCGTAACAATTCGCGCGGCGAGCCGCCCCCAAATTGAATTGCTTTCCGAACGGTTTCCGGGCTATCAAAAAGCTTGGCATCAATCCGCCGATAAACAAATTCCTCGAAGCGAGACATCGCCTCCTCGACCAAATCCCCGTTTCTTTCCTTAATTTTGACAAAAGGAAACGATACAACTGTACAAAACTGGGTGAGTTTCTGCGCCTGTGGCATAAGCTCAATGGGCAAGGTGAAGATGGTATTCACCCGAATTTGCCGCATACGGTTTGCTTCATCAATAATAATTTTTTTTCGGATGTCGGTGGTGGCGGTTTTCTCCAATCCATCTACCACAAACATAATTTCTTGGGCTATTTTATTTTCTCTTAGAACGATATTAACAGCCTCGATAAATTCATTTATTTTGAGGGCAAACTCGGTAAAGTTACTTCTAAAGGTAGTTCTTATTTTCTCCGCATTTTCTTTATTGCCATTGATATTGGCTTTTAATTTTGCGGCAAGTCCTAAAAAGCTAAACAAACTGGGGGTTTCTGCTTTCACTTCCAATTCAAATCCTGATTCACTTCGGATGCTTTTATTGACTTCTTTTACTCGCTCGCTAAACCAGTCCAACAAAGAGGCGAGTATATCTTGATCCAGTTCCAAATACCATGGTTCCAATTCCTGAAACAACCTTTCCAACTGGAAAATCAGAATGTCCATGTACTCCATGTCATTCAGATCTAAACCTTCATCAAGATTGCAGGTGACACAGAAAAAGCAGTTTTTGTTGTGGAGTTTTTTTGTTATTTTGGCCAATTCCGAGGTTTTTCCAGAGCCGCGCATTCCGGCCAAAAAGAGCATCGTCTTGTTTGCCCGATTGACTTTCCGGTTATAAACAAAGGTTTTGGGGTGTACATTAAGTGTTTTATAGATCATTCGATCTTCAAAATCACCGCGTACATCCGAGAAGTCTGTATAGAACTCGTGTTCGGGCGTAATGGGAACGTCAAACCGTACCGCGTTGTCCACTTCGTCAAGGGAATTTGCTTTTTTGTAAAGATTTAAATTGGGTTCCATATCAAAAAAATGGTTTTGGCCGTTTTTCAGAACTGTGGCAGTATCGCATAGCATCAAAAATCAAGAGGCCATAAAGATAAGGCGTTGACGGGGTAAAAAACAGGATTTAGGGCGATGCTTATGTATAATACTTGCGAGAAGCACGCGCCCAGCCTCCCATCAGGGCTTATGTGCGTAGTTTTCCGTAAAAAACAACTTGTGTAAGGTGTTCAAAACGTCGTCTCGTCCCAGAAACCGAGGCGGGGTAAAAGGTGGATCTGTAAGGTAGTTGGGTTGATATGTTGGGCCTTGTGGCAAATAGTGGTCAAGTTTCTGAATCCAATCGGGAATGGGCACCTGAACAAGGGGCTGGGCACTTTCTTCATTTACATTCACTCTTGCTTCCCAAAACACAAATCCAATCAACAACAATATCAGAACGATAAAAATGATGAGCCACAAATGACTGTAAGACAAGCCCATTTGTCCGGCAAATTGTGTTAAAATTTCCTTCAAGCCATCTGGCATGAGGTTGGTCACAAACCCCAGTACAATCCCCAAACCAATGATCACCATCGCGATACTTCCCCTTTTTAGATGGGGTCGCTTTTTGCGTGGCTTTTGTGTTTTTTCAACATGTCTGAGTGTATCGCCGGTGTCCAGTTCCGTAGGTGCTTCCGCTGGCTGGATCGTCCGATGGTAAGGTATATTATTCATCTTGACGAGTCTTTGTTCAAGTTGAAGTTAAGACAAATTCCAGTAAAATTGAATGTTATTACAGATTTTGACCCATTCATGCCAACGTTTTTGCGTGTGGCAATTCAACTTCCAACAAGCGGGCGCAAATGCACACTTGGACACCAGTGGGGTGGCATCTTCATAGAAACCCGTTTCCAGCGAACCGCATACACGCTAGATGATCGTTCAGGGCTAAAGCCCAATGCTATTCGGAGCCTACTACTCCGCCCTAAAGGACGGAGTTAATGCCTTGCTCCACTTTACGTCTCTGCCAAGAACCCCGCCCTAAAAGACGGCATTAATGCCTTGCTCCACTTTACGTCTCTGCCAAGCTGTTGCTTTTGGATTGCGTTCATTCTCGCCCTAAAGGACGGCGTTAATGCCTTGCATGGCTTTTCGCTATTGCTTTTTGGTCTTGCGTGCAACTCCGCCCTAACCAGCGGCATTAATGTAGTACTTGGCTTGGTTTTTACTTGCTTTACGTCCCCATTCAAACGAGCGGCGTTGTCCCCTGTTCTCCGGCATTATATTAACCCCATGCTTCAGCGTGGGGTTGCGTGCGACGGATTCTACCTTCGGCTTTAGCCCTGACTAAGAAAAGCCCCGTAAGGGTGGCATCTTCGTAGAAACCCGTTCCCAACGCATGGCATTCACGCTAGATGATCGTTCAGGGCTAAAGCCCAATGCTATTCGGAGCCGACTACTCCGCCCTAAAGGACGGAGTTAATGCCTTGCATGGCTTTTCGCTATTGCTTTGGCCTTGCGTGCAACCCAGCCCTTAATGCCTTGCTCCACTTTACGTCTCTGCCAAGCTATTGCTTTGGCCTTGCGTGCAACCCAGCCCTGATGGACGGCGTTAATATCGCATTATCCGTAGTTCTTGCTTGATGCCTCCTCCCTAACCAGCGGCATTAATGTAGCACTTGGCTTTGTTTTTACTTGCTTTACGTCTCCATTCAGACGAGCGGCGTTGTCCCCTGTTCTCCGGCATCATATTAACCCCATGCTTCAGCGTGGGGTTGTTTGCCACGGATTCTACCTTCGGCTTTAGCCCTGACGTTGAGAACTGAAATAGCGCATCGGGACAGTATCTTTTGCCTACTATCCCGTGATTGGGCTTCTCGAAACGTGATTCTTAGCGTACTTCTGGACGTAAATGGACAAGTTAATGCAAACCAGATCGTTTAAAAACAATACTATAAGCCATACATTTTGGGTCAATCCATTATCCGTTTCGTATAAACCGATACAAGTACAAAAGGCGCTTCCGAATGAGAAAGCACTCTTTTGCTGGATAAACGCCTTTTGGAGAAGGATTAAACCTCTAAATACCGTAAAAAAGCCTCTGCGCGGAACTGTAACTCCTCGTCGGTTTCTCGCTCGCCAAAATCGGCCATGATGTGATAGCCATTGTGTTCCAAAACGTGTCGGATACGAGTGGCATGGTTGGTGTTCAGTTTGAGGGTTACACGCAAACGCCCCTCCCATTCTATGGGCGAATCGGTGGTAAGGGACAAAATTTTGCCATTATTTTCCTCGACCAGATACGCAATCCGAGCGGGCGAGAAGTCGCGGGATTCCTTGGCTTCTAATTCTAGCACAACACCATCTGAATGGACGTTCAGGATGCTGCAAAACCAGTCGTAGAGTTGTTTACGCTCCACAAGACCCACAAAACGACCATCATTATCTTCTACGGGAATGGTGGTGATGTCGTGCAAGGACATTAAGCGGGCAACTTCATACGCATGTTCGGAAATATTCACCTTTATGGGCGGTGGAAAATATTGTTGCCCCAGCGTCTCCTCCCAATTACTTAAGCTGAGCAACTGCTCTTCCGAGACGATGCCCAAAAGCAATACGTGGTCTTGCACTACGGGCAAATGCCTAACCCGATATTCCGCCAGCAACTCCAAAGCCACTTCTATGGAATCTTCGGGTTTAAGGGACGGTGTTATAGGGCTTAATAATTGGGAAGCAATCATGCAAAGGGCCTGTCGTGGGTTGAAAATTGATTTTGGCCTATCCTTTAGATTTACAAAAAAACGGTGATAAAAGCAAGAATATTTTTGCCCTAAGTGTTTTTTTATTTACACCAAAACCGAGGTATCGCATGGAACGTATTCTGGCAGTGACTCCAAAAGGCCGTCAATTTCCTTAGTCAACTTTGGGGATAAACGGAAGTGCACTCGTGTCACCAATTCTGGTTCGTCGGCATATCGTGCTTGCGCCATCACATAGGACTCGTCTAAAACCTCGGCAGAGGTGTGAATATAGGCCACAGCCCGCGTCATGTTCATGGGGAAATAGGCAATGCGTTCCACATAGTCGCGTTCGATAAAGGCTTGTAATCGGCGTTTCAGTTCTTCGATCCCCATTCCGCGAAGGCCGGAGACCATGACAGCATCAGGGAATTGTTCGCGTACTGCGGTAAGCAAGCCGCGCTCCTCTAAGGCATCAATTTTATTAAAAACCATAAGGGTTGGCTTTTCTGTTACGCCCAATTCGCGCAAGGTATCGTTTACAACAGCAATGTGTTGTTCAAAATTAGGATGGTTTACATCCACCACATGCAGCAGCACATCACTTTCGCGCACTTCATCGAGGGTGCTTTTAAAACTCTCCACCAATTTATGGGGCAATTTTCGGATAAAACCAACCGTATCAGAAAGTAGGGCTTTCCATTCGGGACTAAGATAGACCGTTCGTGTGGTAGAATCTAAGGTTGCAAACAAGCGGTTTTCGGCAAGTACGGTAGCATTTGCCAATGTATTCATAAGCGTGGACTTTCCGGCATTGGTATAACCGACCAATGAGACGCGCCATTCTTGCTCACGGTTTTTGCGCTGTGTTGCCCGTTGGCGGTCTATCTCGGCCAATTTCCGGCGGAGAACCGCAATCCGATCACCAATCAACCGTCGGTCTGTTTCGATCTGTGTTTCTCCCGGCCCCTTCGTCCCGATGCCCCCTTTTTGTCGGGAAAGGTGGGTCCATTGTCGGGTGAGGCGTGTACGCATATACTCCAATTGGGCCAATTCGACTTGCGTTTTGGCCGTAGCGGTTTTGGCACGTCCGGCGAAGATGTCAAGGATCAAGCCCGTTCTATCTACCAATTTGCACTTCAGCGTCCGCTCTAAATTCCGAATTTGCATCGGAGATAGATCGTCGTCAAAGATCACCATATCGGTTTTTTCGCGCTCCACCCATTCGGCCAATTCGGCAATTTTGCCCGAACCGAGATAGGTGGCCGAGTTGATTTTGGCCAGGTTTTGTACAAAGCGCCCCATCACTTTTGCGCCTGCGGTATCTGCAAGAAGTTCCAATTCGTTCAAGGCGTCTTCCACTTGCCACTTGGAAACCTCTGGGGTAATTAGACCCACCACGATAGCGGTTTCCGGTTTTTTTTGTGTGGGGTTCAGTTCGTTGAGAAAAGATTCAGCGTTCAAATGGGTATTAGCTTCTGGTTGGAAAAAATGGAATGGCAGATGCCAAAGGTTGGTTTAAGGGTACTTAACACAAGAAATATGGTCTCTAAAAACAAGGCATAGAACGATTCTTATGGGTATTTGGTTTCGTCATACGGTTTAATTCTCCTCTATTTGTCTAAAACAGAGAGCAGGTCGGCTTGTAAGGTCTTGTGAAAGGCCACATTTTCCGCCCTATTGGTACGCACTTCGATGAGACCGGACATACCAGAGGTGGACATGGTGCGATAGGTGGCCTCGAAAGATGCAGGTGTAGTAGGTGTGGCGTATGGCAAGCCAAAAAAAAGTGCAACGTCGGCAAAGCGGCGGCCATGTGGCGTACCAAAACAATCTTCAAAAACATCTACTTCGGTTGCGATGGGTAAGAAGGAGAAAATCCCACCGCCATCGTTGTTAATAACCACCACCGTTATCGGAACAGGACTATTGCGCACCATTAGCAAACTGTTTAGGTCATGCAATAGGGAGACATCGCCAATGAGCAAGGTAAGGGGCTGCTTGCGGCCAATTGCAAAGCCTACCGCAGTCGCCACAAGGCCATCTATGCCACTTGCACCGCGATTGGTTCCGATGGCTACGGATGTTTCAGATGGTTTTGCATACATATCGGCATCTCGGATGGGCATGGAGTTCCCCAAAAACCACGCATGACCTTCGGGCAAAAGCCGAGAAAGGGCACGCGCAATAAATGGCTCTGAGAGCACCTCCACTTCGGTATCTAAACGGTTAGGCAGCACCTCGCTCACCTTTTGGTTTGCCGATTGCCAACCTATAAGCCAATCCGTTTGCGTTGGGGCTGCACTATGTATAGATAGGTTGCTGATATAGGTTGTGGGATTTGCCTCCACAAAATGCGTGACCAAATGTGCGGGATCGCTACGGAAGGGATGGTCTTTCACCAAGAAATACGATTCGGGCATCACTTGTTCTAACCACTTTTGTAGGCGCTTAGAAGTAAAACGGCTTCCAATCTGTAAAACCACTTCCGGCGCATGGCTTTCCTGAAAGGACGCCGAGAGCAAGAGTTGGTCGTAATAAGGAATGAGCAATGGGTGATCTATCGTCCGAAATTGAGAACCGATGTCTGGCAAAATAGGCCAATTCAGCGCTGAAAGACGCTGTAACCAAAGCGGAACCTCCACCGAAGAAATGTTCCATTGCCCCAAAATCACGATGCCTTTTTTTTCAAATGGTGGCATGGGGAATGATGGGGAATGTGCAGGTAAATGATTAGCGGAAGGGTGATTTTCTCGTTGTGTTTGGAGCGGCGCAAGGTACGTTTTATGGTCAAAAGGGTCTGGATGGGGCGCAAGTGGCTCCCGAAACATACAGTTTAAATGAACAGGGCCTTTTTGTTGAAGACTTTGTGAGGCCGCATAACGAACTGTGGAAAGCACCATCTGTGCCGGAATGGCCACATCGGGGCATGGCATATCAAAGGCCCAGCGTACAAAGGCCCCAAAAATACCCGTTTGTCGAATGGTTTGGTTGGCGTCGGTTTCCCGTAATTCGGGCGGTCGGTCTGCGGTGAGCAAAAGCATCGGGATGCGGTCATTCGAGGCTTCTACCACCGCCGGCAGGCCATTTGCAACGGCGGTTCCGGAGGTGGTTACCCAAACGGCGGGCTTTCCGGTGGCACGGGCAAAACCCAAGGCGGCAAAGGCGGTTCCGCGCTCATCTGGGTGGATGACCTTGCGGGCATCGGGGTGGCGGGCAATCGCAACCGTGAGCGGTGTGGAGCGTGAGCCGGGCGAAATAAAAAAATGATGGATGCCAGACCGGATTAGCGCGCTTACCACGAGATCTGCCCACAGTTGATTGATGTTTACGGTACTTGGAGCGTATTCCATAAAAGGTTTTGCGTTAAATCCCCGCCAATTCAATCCCGATGGGGCAATGGTCACTGCCCAAAACCTCTGGCCAGATAAAGGCGTCTTGCACTTGGGGCAGGAGGCGTTCCTCTACAAAAAAATAATCTATTCGCCAGCCAATATTTTTGCCTCTTGCGCCAGCTAAGTTAGACCACCACGAATAAGCGCCCTCTTTTTCTGGGTGCAGATGCCGGAAGGTGTCCCTAAAACCAGCATTTTGGAAATGATCCACCCAAACCCGTTCTTCCGGCAAGAAGCCAGAGGTTTTTTGGTTGCCTTTGGGACGCGCCAAGTCTATGGGTTGATGGGCTATGTTGACATCGCCGCAAAAAATAACGGGGCGTGGATCGGAGCTACGGAGGCGGTTCACATGGTCGAGAAAGGCTTGGTTGTAGGCCAATTTATACGGTACGCGGCTCAAGTCTCGGCGGCCACTGGGGAAGTACGCATTGACCAAGATGAAATGGCGGAACCAAGCGGTAATGGTACGGCCTTCGGTATCAAATTGTGGATCGCCCAAGCCTGTTTGGAGGTTTTCCGGTATTTCCTTCGTAAAAAGGGCTGTTCCAGAATAGCCCGCTTTTTCGGCGGGATGCCACAAGGTGTGCCAGCCTTCGGGTTTTAGTACAGAGGCCGGAACTTGAGCCTCCGTAGCTTTTATTTCTTGCAGGCAAAGGACATCGGGCGCAGTTTTTAGAAACCATTCGGCAAAGCCTTTTTGCACCACCGAGCGAATGCCATTGACATTCCAAGAAATCAGTTTTTTGGTATCGGACATGGTTTTAGGTTGAGGTCAGCAAAAACGAAGTAGGCCATTGGCCACTTTTTGTTAGAACATAATACCAAGCGAAACAGAAACGCCCTGATTGCGCTTGGGGTTGGTGTCATTTTTTACCAAGTCTAAAATGCCCAGATGATACCTTGCATCCAGCATCCACATATACTGCTGGCGCCGGAAGCGCAACCCAATTCCAGCAACACTTCCCAAATCTATGCTCCTGACGGACTCATCGGCATTGTCTTCCACCCATTCTTTTTGGCCTTTTATGCCGGCTTTGGTGCGCGCATCCATCAGGAAAGAAATTTGTGGGCCAACATGAACTTGCGGCGCAATAGCGGCATCTGGTTTTAAATCTACAAGTGCCATCACAGGTACATCCAAGTAAGCCATGTCAAAGCGGAACAAGTTGACATCCGGAAAGAGGGTGGGGTCATAAAGTTGTGCTCCTTTGGGTGCATAGAGGGCTTCTGCCTGAAAGGCCAAGCGGTCGTTGGACTGATGATAGAGGATGAGTCCAGTAACGGTACGGGTTGTGGCGGTGAATTTGGTGTCTGGATCATTCCAAAACCGCGTTTGCGCTATTCCCAATCTTGCGCCAATCCCATATTGTTGGGCGGTTGCAAGTTGAAAAAAAAGGAAAGTGGGCAGAAGGATTTTACTGCGGAATAGGCTCTGCCACCACATCCAATTCCTGCTCTTCTTCTTCATCATCGAAGGTATCGGCTTGTTGTAAAGGAAATTCATCATTTAGGATTATGTCGTGATGGTCTAAGGACAAGCGCAAATAAGCAGAAGCCTTTTTACGTGAAGGGTAGGTTAGGATCAATGTTAAGAACATCATCCCAAAAATATATTGAAAAAACCGCCGTCCTGTAAGGGCGTACCCAATCAGGGTAAAGGCGATGGGAATACATAAAATAGTCCACCTTAAAATACTTGCTGTTTCATAAACGTCCAATTTGTCTAATAATTTCGGGTACTTGGTTGCAGAAGAAACGATGTACGTAAAAACCACCAAAGACAGAATGATGCCAATAGCGGAAAGAATGGGGACAAAGTAGCTTAGAAAATTAAAGATATAATGGACAACCTCTTGAACGATAAAAAGTTTATAACGAACAAGCAGAAGACTAAGCACAAAGAAGCCCAAAAGCACCGCAAGTGTCGCACCATACATGCTTAGCAGGCGCTCATTATATTGCGTGGGTGTTTTATAGAGGTGTTGTGCATTCATGATGGAGGCTAATTCATACGACAAAGGGAACGATTGCGGCTAAAATACGGTATCTTGCAGCATAAACCGTTTGCGATTTTTCAAAAAAACTGCCATGTTCGTCCGACGTGACACCCCTGAAGAAAGAAAGACTACCCAAGAGGATCGAACGCTGAACAAAACCGATCGCTTGTTTGCTTTGTTAATCTTGATCCAAAGCCGTCCCAATATGACGACCCGTCAGTTGGCCGAGCATTTTGGGGTGAGCCGTCGCACCATTTTCAGGGACTTACAGAGCCTAGAAAAATCGGGCGTACCACTTACCTATGCTGGAGAATCGGGCGGGTACGAGATTTTGGAGGGCTATCAACTCCCACCCTTGATGCTTACGGGACGTGAAGCCGCTGTTTTGCTCCTCGGAACCAATTTCGTGAAACTCCAGACGGATGCTTCCCTGCAAAAAGATGCCGATGAGGTCGCGCTAAAAATAAAATCTATCCTACCACAAGGGATTCGGGACTACATAGGCCGCATTTTGCAACGAACGGTACTCGATCCCTATTGGCTGAATACGGTGACCAATGCCCGCCAAGACGATGCAGAGTCGGGAAAATGGGTACAGGTCTCGGAAGCTATTGCACACCGGAACCCGCTGTTTGTGCGCTATCATGTGGCCAGCCGCGAAGAAACCACACGCCGCAGAATTGACCCGCTTGGCCTGATTTATTACTCGGATCACTGGACATTGGTGGGGTTTTGTCATTTGCGGAAGGACATTCGCTCGTTTCGGTTAGACCAGATGGAAGAGGTTTATACCATGAGTGAGCGCTTTTCCGCACATGAGAAATTTGACCTTCAGACGTATTTAGAAGAAAAAGGCATGGGACGCCGCATGAGGATTGTGTTACGGTTCTCTAAAAAAATCTATGCGCAGGCACGGAGGAGGATTCCAGCACGGATTGAAGAAGAACGGACGGGTGAGACCGATAAGACCGTTGTCTTTTACTTTGAAAATCTATATTATATTGCCAATTGGCTGCTCCAATTTGGAACCAACGTGCAAATCGTGGAGCCGGCAGCCCTCCGTGAGGCATTTGGCCTTTTACTGGGTAAAATGCAAACCGTCTTGCAAGACTCGGTATCCGTGACCTAATTACTTCCCCAAAGCATGTTTTATGACCCCATAAAAGACCGAATGGGCGCTTTTTTTAGCCGTCGCCCATTGCTCCAACGCCTGTTTTATGCCGGTTTGGATATGGTCTTCTTGCGTACTTGGCACGTTAAAAAACACATCCGCCAAACGTTTCGGGATTGGCCAAGCGATAAACCATTGCGCATTTTGGATGCCGGAACAGGGTTTGGGCAATACGTTTGGTTCTTGGTGCGCAACTTCCCGCAAGCCCAAATTCTGGCGGTAGATGTGAAGGAGGATTATTTGGAGAACGCAAAACGGTTTTTAGACCAAACCCCATACGCCCAACAAGTGCGATGGGCATGGGCAGACCTTACCGATTTTCATTCCGAAGAACGCTTCGATTTTATCTTGTCGGTAGATGTGATGGAACACATCGAGGACGACGAGGCGGTCTTTCGAAATTTTGCGGGGGTCTTGGCCGATGGCGGCTGCGTACTCATCAATACACCGTCCGATTTGGGTGGCTCCGATGCCGAAATAGAGGGCGAAAGCTTCATCAGTGAACACGTCCGCGATGGTTATAACCTGCACGAATTGCATGAAAAGCTTCGACGTGCCGGATTAGCACCCTTTGGGTCGGTCTATACCTATGGCCGTTATGGTTCTTTGGCATGGCGTTTATTGTTGAAATATCCGATGAAGATGCTGGGTAAAAGTCGGTTCTTAGCGGTTGTTTTGCCGGTCTATTATTTGTTTGCCTTGCCGATTGGCTTGGTGTTGAATTGGTTAGACGTTCGTGTCCACAATCCACAAGGAACGGGTGTTTTAGTGATGTCAAATAAAGGTTAACCCACCCGCCAAGGTATTGGTTTTAACGCCTTTGGCATACGAAAAGCGGGGCAAATGCCGTTGAAGGAAAGAAGTTGGTGGGTTCTTCATAGCTGGTTTGTGTTTTTGGTAGGTTTTTTGAAGACCTTAAGCATGAAAAGACCTTGTATTGATGAGCCATTTCATCGGTAAAATGGGTTTGTTCTTCTTGTTCTAAATTTCTACGAACATGGCTACACAATGGACTGTTTCCGCCTTTTCTCGTTCACTATTGGCGTGGAGTGGTGGGCTACTACTGATCGGATTGTGGGCTTCCTTGGCTTGGTTTTCTCCGCTTGCTTCCGAACCCACCCGAACTGCACGAAACGAGGCACGTTATGTATTGGGCAAGTATTTGTTCTTTGAAAACCAACTCTCGGTAAGTGGAACCAAATCTTGCGGAACGTGTCACGATCCTAAATTGGCTTTTGTGGATCGCTACCGCCGAGGTTTGGGCCTCCATGCCGAGGTCTTAGCACGTAATACGCCTACCTTGATTAATGTGCGGTATTACAAAACGTTCAACTGGGCCAATCCCGATTTAACCCGCTTGGAAAAACAATTTGAACGACCGCTGTTTAATTTACACCCTCCGGAAATGGCCATAGAACGCTCTGACGCCGTTTTGCAAGAGCGGCTCAATAAGTCGGATGCCTACCGTGACCTGTTTTCCCGTGCTTTCCCCAAAGATGACAATCCGATGCGCTGGGACAATGCCTTGCTGGCTATGGGCGTTTATGTGCGTACCTTAAATTCCTTTAACAGTCCCTACGACCGATATAAACGAGGCGAAAAACGGGCGATGAGTGCCTCCGCACGGCGCGGTGAGCAACTTTTTAACTCCGAACGCCTACAATGTGCCACTTGCCATCCCACCCCTTATTTTACCGATAACCGACACGACTCGGATGCCGAGGGATACCACAATATAGGGCTGTATAATGTGGGTGAAAAGGGAGATTATCCCGACTATGACCAAGGTGTTTTTGCCTTTTCCAAAAAACCGGAAGACCGTGGACGATTCAAAACGCCCTCCTTGCGAAATGTGGAACTGACGCCGCCCTACATGCACGACGGAAGTATTGAAACCTTAGACGAGGTGATTACCTTCTTTGAACAAGCCGGACGGAACGTAACACATGGGCCTTATGCGGGAGACGGACGGAAAAATCCGCACAAGAGTGATAAATTAAAACCGTTTACCCTAACCCCGCGTGAACGCAACGACTTGTTGGCCTTCCTGCGTACACTGACGGATTCTACGGTCTTGCGCAACCCCGACTTTTTGCGCCCAAAGGACATTTGGGAACAGCCTCCCGTCACCGGAAAGTACTGATTTGTAATGATCCTTTAGTTTTGAACCTCTATACCTATGAAACCGACTCGACTTCTCTGCATCGCCGTTCTGGGACTCATTTTCTTGTTTCAGGCTGGCTTGGCACAGACCGACTCCACTCAAACCATTTTTTTGCGTAAAGCCCAAGCCAAGATGGTAGCCGCTCTCCAAAATGCAGTACCTGTGATTAAGTTGGAAAACTTGACAGCCCAACAACAATTTGCACAGGAAGTGGCGCTTCAACATCCTTTCTTTAAGCAAAACCTGTTCGAGAAAGACACCAATAAACCCCTACGGAACGAGATTTTTGGCATATATCAAGCACGTCCCACCGATTATCGCTCCGAGCAAATTGCAGCAGCCTGTGCTTCGGGGGGCTGTTATCGGGTGGAGATGTACAATTATCCGCTGAACATCACAACGATTGGTCTGGTGAATACCGCATCGAACACGATGTTGGATGGCTATATCATGAACCAAGCACAGCCCAATATTCCTGCTTTTCTGAAAGATGTGGCATTAGAGATTGCCGTAAATGCGCCAGAAGTGGCAACGGCTTTGGGGTTTAAACCCAGTACAGATCAAGCCTTGATGTCTGACACCAAAACAGCCCTCAACCAAACCCGTTGCGAGCGCTCCAAAAACCTTTGCGTGGCCCCAACTTTTGTAAAAGGAGACCGCGCTCTTTGGGCGATTGTGAACCTAACAGAGATGAAATTGGTGGGCGTCCGTTGGACCAATGTGGGAACACCCGGCCCTGCTCCACAAATGACGGAGCGCAAATTCCAGAACGAAGAAATCACCGAAAAATACTGCACGCTACCGCTTTCCATCGAACGTAATGGCTGGAAGATGAACTACATCATCACCAGTTCGGATGGCCTACAGGTCTCGAATGCCTCGTTCAATAGCAAGCCCGTTATTGATAGTGCAAAATTGGTGGATTGGCACGTAAGCTACTCTGAACCAGAAGGATTTGGGTATAGCGATGCCATTGGTTGCCCCTATTTTAGCACGGCAGCCGTGATCGCCATAGATCCGCCCGTAGTGAGCGACCTTTTGGAGAATGGCAAAACCATTGGTTTTACGATCGTCCAAGATTTCTTTAGCGAATTGTGGCCACAAGCCTGTAACTATAAATACCAACAACGCTTTGAGTTCTATGAGGATGGGCGATTCCGCGTTTCTGCCGCCAATCATGGGCGCGGATGTGGCAACAATGGAACCTACCGACCCGTAACCCGCATTGCCTTCCCCACAAAGCCTTATACCTTCTCGGAATGGCAAAATGGTAAGTGGATTTCTTGGAAAACCGAAAAATGGCAACGCCAAAAACCCACAACCCCTTATACCAAAGAAGGCTACCAATACAAAGTGAATGATACCGCCGGAAATGGGTTCTACATCGCCGCCAACAATGGGCAACTCTACAACCATCAACGAAGCGATAATGCTTATGTATTTGTAACCAAACGTAATCCCGCAAAAGACGAGGGCGACTCGGACTTGATTACCATTGGGCCTTGTTGTAATTCCGATCATCAGCAAGGACCGGAGAAGTTTATGGTTCCGCCAGAGTCTATCAGCAAAGCACCCTTGGTCATGTGGTACGTTCCCCAAATTCGCAATGACGACACTCCCGGACGCGAATTTTGCTGGGCAGATAGCTACATCAACGAGCAGGGGGTATATGCCACCCGAACGTATCCGTGCCTTTCCGGGCCAATGTTTGTGCCGCTTAAACTTAAGCCATAGTCCAATATTTTGTCGCTTGTATGAGCGGTTAAATCACGTAAAAACAAGTACTAAACCTGTATGAACATGAAGCATCTGCTGAAAGGTCTTGTATGGATGGGGCTGTTTTTGGTAACGGCTCATCTGGTCTTTGCACAAAATGCGCCACCAATGACATCACCCGCAAAAGGCCAACCAGACTGCCGGCGATCGCCCGCTTTTACCCGAAATACCAATATAGATCCGCTGCGTTCGGCCTTCAGTACATCCAATATGCAATACGTTGGGCTGATTTATACAGAGATAAACCTGCCTAATACACCCCCTCAAGACCCAAGTCAAAAACTTAAGGTCTATCAACATCCATCATGGAAAATGGCGGGGTACTTTGGCCCGATGATTATTGATGCGGCTGGAAATATCTTTTTGGCTCCGTTACCCTTTGTAAACCTTTACCGCAACAAGCCTTCGCAGCAAAATATGCTTTATCGTGTTGAACCAATCACCGCCGCACTGAAAAGCTATTTTACCTTTCCGACAGTTCATAAACCAAACGAACAAAATCCGTATGGGATTCTTGGGATGGGCTACGACTGCGAGTCCAAGATTATTTACGCCAGTTCGGTACAAGGTTCTGATCGGACGAATGAACGAGGACGGATTTATGCGCTCAAAACGGGTGATAAGCCCGTCATCTTAGACGTAATCCCCGATGTAGATGCGTTTGGGATCGGAATTTTTACGTTTGAAGGCAAAAAACGGATGATCTTTGGGAAAGCCCGAACGCCAGAAATCTATATGGTAGCGCTGACGCCAGAGGGAACGTTTGAGGGAAAACCAGAATTTGTTCTCTCGCTCGAAGGTGTTGGAGCGCGTGGGGATGACCGCGCCCGCAAAATCCGAGTGGCAGAAAATGGCGACCTCACGATAAACGGCGTTGAATTTTATTTTAACCTGATTGCGCCCTCAGAACGCCAAGAAACACCCTATACCTTTCGCTACGATCCTCGCCAAAAAGCATGGGTACTGATCAAAATTGGGCATTAATCGGCGGCAGACTTTACCTCTACCCAAAAAACAATGAATCCTGACGTAGATATTTACTTTGAAGAAGGCTGTGGCCGATGCACTTTGGCCGCTACACCCGACTGCAAGGTGCATTTATGGCCTCGGGAATTGGCCTTACTGCGGACGATTGTTCTAAAGTGTGGCCTTACCGAGGTGCGAAAGTGGGGTGTCCCGTGTTATACCTACAATGGTAACAATGTTGTCCTCATCGGTGCTTTCAAAGATAATTGTGTACTGAGTTTTTTTAAAGGTTCTTTGCTACGCGACGAAGCAGGATTGCTGCAAAAGGCGGGAGAACAATCACAAATTGCGCGCGTCATCCGGTTTACAAGCCTTCGACAGGTACAAGAACAATTAGATGTCCTGAAAGCCTATCTTTATGAAGCAATCGAGGTGGAAAAAGCAAACCTAAAAGTAGCACGTAAACCCATTGGGGAATACGAGATTCCAGAAGAACTGCAAGCAAAATTTACCCTTTTTCCGGCATTCGAGGATGCTTTTCGTGCCTTAACACCCGGACGACAAAGGGGCTATTTAATTCATTTTGCATCTGCAAAACAAGCCCAAACCCGCGCAACCCGTATAGACAAATACATGCCCAAAATCATGCAGGGCAAAGGGATGATGGATTGAGGCTGCATGTGGATAAAAATGCGTAGAAAACCGCTCCCAAACGAGCAGCCCAGCCCCGTAGGGGTGGCATCTTCATAGAAATCTGTCATCAAACGAGCAGCCCAGCCCCGTAGGGGTGACATCTTCATAGAAACCCGTTTCCAGCGCACGGTATAAACGTTGGGGATCGTTCAGGGCTAAAGCCCAATGCTATTTCGGAGCCTACTACCCCGCCCTAAAGGACGGAGTTAATATCGCATTATCCGTAGTTCTTGCTTGATGCCTACGCCCTGAAGGACGGGTTAATGTAGCATTTGGCTTTGTTTTTGCTTGCTTTACATCTCCATTCAGACGAGCGACGTTGCCATATGCTCTCCGGCATCACATTAACCCCATGCTTCAGCGTGGGGTTTTCTGCAACGGTCACCACTTTCGGCTTTAGCCATGACAAAGCCCAGCCCCGTAGGGGTGGCATCATCGTAGAAATCCGTCATCAAACGAGCAGCCCAGCCCCGTAGGGGTGGCATCTTCATAGAAATCTGTCATCAAACGAACAGCCCAGCCCCATCGGGGTGACATCTTCATAGAAATCCGTTTCCAGCGCACGGCATTCACGCTAGATGATCGTTCAGGGCTAAAGCCCAATGCTATTTCGGAGCCTACTACTCCGCCCTAAAGGACGGAGTTAATCGCTTTACTTCTCGTCTCTGGCAAGCTATTGCTTTTGGGTTTGTACGCCGACTACTCCGCCCTAAAGGACGGAGTTAATCGCTTTACTTCTCGTCTCTGGCAAGCTATTGCTTTTGGGTTTGTACGCCGACTACTCCGCCCTAAAGGATGGAGTTAATCGCTTTACTTCTCGTCTCTGGCGAGCTATTGCTTTTGGTTGTTCATATCTCCGCCCTAAAGCACGGGTTAATGTAGCATTTGGCTTTGTTTTTGCTTGCTTTACATCTCTATTCAGACGAGCGGTGTTGCCATATGCTCTCCGGCATCACATTAACCCCATGCTTCAGCGTGAGGTTTGGTTGCGAGACAAAAAAGGCTGCTCCGAGATTAGGAACAGCCTTACCATAAACGATAGGAAGGTGTTTAGAACAAACCAGCGGGTAGGGGTTCGTTCACCTTCGCATCAACCAATTTCAGCCCTTGTTCTACACGATTGGCCGTTGTTTTGGCCAATTGTTGTTCATTCCGCGCAATCATTTTGCGGGCTTGTTCTTGTTGCTCTTTGGTGGGCAACTGTGGAATCATCTGCTTATTGGCCTCCAACTCTTTGGTGATTTGGGCTTTATCGGCATCCGAAAGCCCAATACCCTCGCCTTCCATCAACAAGACGGTTTCAAACGGAATCATCAATCCTTTTACATTGCGGAAGTCGCGCCAGATAGAGGTAACCGTAGCAGTTTTGTTTTTGTCCTTGACTTTCTCGGTGATCGTCGAGCGGATTTGCCGGATAAAGCCCTGTTTTTGATCTACATAGACCCGGACTTGCTCGATCTTGGCAGATTTAGGCATCCCTGCAAACGCCATACTTCCCATTGCCCCTACACTTGAGGTCGGCATGGCCAACACATAGGTATCTGCGCCATCTACTTTTTCGGGTTTATCAAGGGTTGCATTTTTTGCAATCCGTGTAATGGTGCTATCTGCCAAGCCCGCACAGGCTGCACGATCCCACATCTCATAGATATTTTGGTCGCCTACAGGAGTTTCCTTACCGTCTTGTTTGCGTGCTACACGGGTTTCTACACGGGCTTTGGTGCTACCCGCCACCAAGACTTTTTGGTTATAAATGGTGGCATCGTCTTCCAAGACCAAGGCATATTGGTTAAATTTGCCCAACTCTTCGGAGCAATGGCTACGGACTTGTTTTAAAATATCTGCCGTGCTTATTTCTTTTGCGGCAGTTCCGCCACCGCCACTATTAGAAGAGGGGTTACAGCCAGCCCATGCTAATGCCACAAAGAGGAAAGTAAAAATAGAATTTCTCATGAATAAATATAGTTGTAAGTTGTAAAAAATCAGTTGGATAACCCTTGCATATTGGGTGGTTTAGGCGGTATGGCTGGTGCATTGGGATTAAACAAGCCATCTGGAACGCCCTTGTTGACTTGAATGTTTTTGAGGTACACTTGTTCTGTCATTTTACCTTGTTGCAAGGCGCGTAGTTGGTCTTCGGTGCGGAGGATGTCGGTTTGGAGGGCTTCTAAAGCCATACTTTTATCTTTTTCAGAGAGTTGTATTTGCCCTGACTCCACTTCCCGGACTTGCTGGCGCATTTCTGCAAGCATTTGATCAATCTGGCTTTTTTCTTCTGGAGACAGGCTCACCCCTTCGCCAGTGATCACGGTTTCTCGGCGTTGCCAAAAGTACATTCCGCCAAAGCGCACTGGTTCTTTCCATGTAATCATAACCGTAACGGGTTTGCCTTTAGTCTCGGCTTTCCCTTCAAGTCGGCGGATCATCCAGTTGTTGGGATCCACATAGACCAAAAGCGGGCCAGTTCCGGTGGTTTGGGTATCATAAAACAATGAACGTCCTTCTTCTGTTGTGAAGAGTTCTTTACGATCCACACTTAGTACATAGCACAATACGTCATCCACAAAGGCTGTTTCTTTTGCCGTAAAGAATCCCGCAATTTTTTCTGGTTTTTTCAGATTGGCGAAGCCACCTCGGTTCCAAATCTCAAACTGATTTCCGCGATAGGTGATCCGTTGGCGTCCGGGCGTTACACGATTGGTGGTAAATGCGTTTAAGACGGAGTCTGCGTCCGCTTTTTCTTTACGCACATAAATGCTCAGGTCTTCATCGGTGGCATATGAGAAGTTGTGGATCGGTAGCAGTTCTTTTTGGTGGTACGCCTGCATTTTCTGCAAGATGGCGACGGGCTGAAGTGGGGGCAACGTGGTTGCCGCAGTCTTGGCTTTGGTTGTCTTGCCAGAGGCTGGTGCCTCGGTGGGTTGGGCACAGGCAGAAAGCGCAAAACAGCTCACAAACACGAGACAAGACAAAAATCCAAACGGAGCGTTCATAAGGGTTTTCGATTTACGGTAAGAACGTCAATATAGGCCATTATTCAGGGCGTTAAAAACAAAAAAACGGATAGGTGATATTTCGCGAAGGATTATAGATACCAATTCCCTTCAACAAGGTGTTCATTTTTTGCACTCTGCAAGTTGAAATGGTGTGGAGATTTTGGTCTAACGCCAACGTGGGTGCGTATCCCTCCACCAGCATGGTCTGCTTTGACACACAAACACCATGCGTATTGGCACTGTGGCTGCGCTCTTGGTGGAAATGGGATTCGGGCACAACCTACATGAGCATTCTTCGCTTATTCAGATAATGCAACATCGCTTTGTCGTAAGAAGTCGCCGTATCCAACTCCACAAAATCAATGTTAAACTCGCGGCATCGGCGGCGGAAGGACTCCGAAAAAGCAGATACGGCCTCGGTATAAGCATCTCGGATTTGTGCAGGTTGCAGGGTTAGGGTTTCTCCTGTTTCCATGTCTCGGAACACCATGGGTTGGTCTGGGAAGCGGAATTGCCGCTCGGTTCCAGATTCCAGAATGTGAAAGACCAAAACCTCGTGTTTGCGGTGACGGAGGTGCTTCAACGCACGCAATAATTCCTCATGTTCGCCTACATTCTCGAACAAGTCCGTCATAACCACCACCAATGCCCGTCGTGTAATGCGCTCGGCCACCTCGTGTAACGCCGTTGCAGCCGCCGTTTTCCGCGCATCCGGTTTTTGTATAAACTGCTCCAACTGTGCAAGCAAGCCCCGAACATGTTGACTTGTGGCTTTAGGCGGGATGTAGGTATGTACGTGCTCATCAAACCCAATGAGTCCGGTGGCATCCCGTTGTAAGGTCATCAGATAATGAAAAGCAGCTGCCAGATAAGACGCATATTCCAACTTGGTGACGCCATTCTGGTGTTTGTACTGCATGGAAGAAGAAGTGTCTAAGACAACATATTGCCGGAGGTTTGTCTCTTCTTCATATTGCTTTACGTGGTATCGTCCGGTTTTACCATACACTTTCCAATCAATGTGCCGCAATTCATCGCCGGGGTTATAGGGGCGATGTTCGGCAAACTCCACCGAGAAGCCGTGGTAAGGACTTTTGTGCAAACCCGTGATAAACCCTTCCACAATCATGCGGGCACGGAGTTCCATGTTTTTAAGCTGCGAAATGGTGGCCGGCTCTAAGAATCGGCGCGAACTTACGGGCGTTTCGATCACGAGTTTGGGTTTTTAGGGGAATAGGTTTACGAATACAAAACGCAAAGCCGTGGGCTTCGTTCCGTTAGGGGCAAGTTTTATGCCAATTAAAGCACTTGTATAGGCGATAAAAAAGGTTGTACCTTTGCCGATCCCATTATACACCCTAATCTTCATCGCATGGAATCCACTTTACCGCCATTTACGGGCTTTAGTCCTAAAGGGCTTCAATTATTACGTGACTTGGCAGAGAACAACAACCGAGAGTGGTTCGCCGCCCATAAACCTATCTTTGAAGCAGAACTCTTGACACCAATGCGCTCCTTGGTGGCCGAGGCGGGCAAGGAATGTCAAATGGCCGGACTTCCCTTGATTGGAGACCCGAAGAAGGGACTTTTTCGGATTTACCGCGACACCCGCTTTTCGGCAGATAAATCGCCATATAAAAACCACATTGGGGCAGTACTTTCAAAGGATGGTGGGACAAAAGGGATCGGAGATTTGTACATACACATCCAACCGAGCGAAATCTTTATTGGGGGCGGTTATTGGCATCCAGAACCGGACTTGCTGAAGAAGTTCCGCGAGCGCATCTCGGATGATCCTCATGCTTTTGTTCAAATGGCGACGCAATTGACGTTGGCCGAGATGCCTTTGATGACAGATGATGCCCTGAAAAGGCTCCCGAAAGGCTTTGAGCAAGAACAAGATAGCCCAGCGGCGGATTTTCTGAAATGGAAATCCTTTTTTTGCATGAGAAAATTACCGGACGCCGATGCCATGACGCCCGGTTTTGTGTATGAGGTGACCGATGCCGCGCGTACCATGCTCCCATTGTTGCAATATGGCTGGGAGATTCTGGCCGGATAGCTTTAGGCATACAGCCACATATCAAACGAACGCCGGAATTGCTTGGCCACGGGGTGTGTAAAACCGAGGTACGAGAAAAAGGCAACCCCCAATGACTTCCCTGCCTCATTGTGATAAGAGCGGTCTTTTTGTAGCAAAGCTATCAGGCCTTCGGCAACAGTGGCAAAGTCCTGCTGGCGCATCGCGACCAAAACAGCTTCGAGGATTGACTTGCCCGTGCCTTCCGGTAGCGCATCTGGTGGAGTAACAAGCCAAGTTAGCAAATTCGTGAGGCCGGAAATCCGAGGCCATTCCGAAGATAGCTTCGCATTTTGGTGCGGCGCCAAAAGTTCGGAAGCGCGTGCGGGATCGCTGAACAGCAAGACCTCCGCCAGTGCCAACGCAAATTCCAATTGACTGGGTTTTGCGGCATACAGTTCCTCTAATAGGGCTACACCAGCACCTATTTCGCCCTCGGCCACAAGCCTTTTGGCCTCCTCAAAGAGTTTCGTTTCTGGAGAAGGGATGTTTTCTGTAAGCCATTTTCGGAGGGCATGTTCTGGAAGTGCACCAGTAAACTCTGCGGCAACTTTTCCGGCAGAAAACAGCTTGACGGCAGGAATGCCCCGAATTTGATACCGTGCAGATATGTCTGGATTTTCATCGGTATTCAGTTTGACCAATGTCCAAACCTCCGATTGTTCTGCGGCCAATTTTTCCAAGATCGGGCCAATCATGCGGCAAGGCCCACACCAAGGTGCCCAAAAATCTACCAAAACAGGTTTATCGAAACTGGCCTGTATCACCGCCGCTTCAAACTGCGAGGCAGTGATGTCTCTTGTCGTGATTGTCATGATGTTTAAATTTTATATTTATTAGATTTATCTATATACACAGGAACCCACCATCATCATACAATCTGTTTTGTCAAATATGTTTTCGTATATCTTAAAACAGATTTAGATAGATAAAAATTATTGTGCCATTCATCATTCTGTTTCACTGAACTTCTTATCGTTAAGTTTTCTATTAACCTATAGCTTAAAATCAACCATGCGATTGTACGTTTTGTTTTTGATTTTTCTAAGTATTGCGGCTTGTTCGGCTCCCAAAGAGCAACAAAGCAGGATAGCTTCCAGCCATTATAACCCCTCTACGGACTCTCTGCGCTTTACGGGCGAGGTTCATTTGCGGAACATCAAGCAGCTTACTTTTGGTGGAAACAATGCTGAAGCCTACTGGAGCTTCGACGACAAACAACTAATTTTCCAGAGCGATTGGGGCCTAATCAATGGGCAAGGCTGTGACCAAATCTACCGGATGAATGCAGATGGTACCAAATTACCCAACGGAAAAGCGTATGAAGAAATTTCTACGGGCAAAGGTCGGACGACTTGCGCCTACTACTTGGAGGATGGGCGGATGGTGTTCGGCTCTACTCATGGCGCTGCCAAAGAATGTCCGCCTCCGGCCATGTTTGCACAAGGGCGCTATGTCTGGAGCATCTACGACTCCTACGATATTTATGTAACCGATAAGGATGGGAAAAACCCGAAAGTACTGATTGGAGGGCCAGGATATGATGCGGAGGCAACGACCTCGCCGGATGGCCGCTGGATTGTATTTACGTCCACACGTAGTGGCGATTTAGAATTGTGGCGCTATGACCTCAAAACGGGCGAAACCAAACAACTAACAAGTGATTTGGGTTATGACGGAGGCGCTTTTTTCTCACGAGACTCTAAGTACATTGTCTGGCGGGCCAGTCGCCCACAGGCCGGAGAAGAAGCCGAAACCTATAAATCGCTCTTGAAACAAAACCAAGTAGAGCCTAAGGCATTAGACCTCTATGTTTCGGATATTGAAGGCAAAAATGTGCGCCGTGTCACCCGTTTGGCAGGTGCGAATTGGGCGCCATTCTTTACGCCCGATGGAAAACGCATTGTTTTTGCGTCTAATCATCATAGCATGAACCGCGCCGGACGGGAAGCGGGCCGAGAATTTGCCGTTTTTATGGTGAATGTGGATGGAACCGGATTGCAACAAATCACGAAGTCGGGCACCTTCGAGGCGTTCCCTATGTTTTCGTTTAGTGGGAAAAAGATTGTTTTTGCCTCAAACCGTAATGTGAGCAGAACGCCCACACGCGACACCAATATCTTTGTAGCGGATTGGGTGGAAAATCCCGAACCGGTGGATATGAACTTTAAAGGCTGGAAATAATAAAGCCTCCTACACATGTCAAACGGCCTCCGATCATTTAACGGAGGTCGTTTTTTTTATATAGCGCACTTATACTAAAAAACGACTTTACCCCCTTTTGACGGAGAAACCATTCCGCATATCGTAGAACACAACACCTTAGCCGTTTATGGCTGGCAGGAAACGGACTTGCTGAGGTAGTTTGACCCATACATCCACCTAATTTCTACAACCTAACCCCATACGCACATGAAAAACCGTTTGGTCGTTTTGACCCTTGTGGTCTTCTGTTTGCCCCTTTTTGCCACCGGACAGGTAAAAAACCTTTTGCAAACTGCCGAAAGTGCTAGAACCTTTAAAACCTTGCTTGCTGCTATACGTGCTGCTGGGCTGAGCAACACCTTACAAGGCGAAGCCCCCTTGACCGTTTTTGCACCAACCGATGATGCTTTTGCCAAATTACCAGCAGGAACCATTCAAAACCTCTTAAAACCGGAAAATCGCGAACGTCTGAAAGCACTGCTGACCTACCATGTTGTTTCTGGGAAAATAAAATCCAATGCATTATTGACCACAAACAGTACGAAGACGGTCAATGGGGCACGTTTACCTATTGGTCTTACGGTTCAAAATGCCCGTGTGCTCCAAACCGACATTATCGCAAGCAATGGCATTATCCATGTGATTGATGCCGTTCTGATCCCACCAGACCCACTCTCCGAAACCCGTAACAATGATCGGCAGCAAACACGTCATGAAGGCGAAACCTACAGCGAGGAGCAATTCAATACATCGCACGTCCAAGGAGCCAAAACGGATTTCAGCAGGGCCAAGAACCAGATTGAACAAAGCATTGCCAGAGGATCGGAGGTATATAACAAGGGCGATGCATCGGCTTGCGCAGCCCTATACATACAAACGGCAAAAAACTTGATCGTAAATGAACCCCTGACCAATGCCATACAGACACGTTTAGAACAAGCCATACAGGCCGCGAACCATAACCAAAGACCTAATGAACGTGCTTGGTTGATGCG
Organism: Rhodothermia bacterium; assembly: GCA_017303715.1. Classification (GTDB taxonomy): domain Bacteria; phylum Bacteroidota; class Rhodothermia; order Rhodothermales; family UBA2364; genus UBA2364. Next base: position 57,702 of record JAFLBZ010000025.1, read on the forward strand.
AAGAACCTTAGAAATGGTTTACGAGGCGTTATAAAGCGCGAACAAGATAGCCGATCTCCACCAAACGACATCGGCTATCTTAACCTTAAATCACGACCTGAAACACCTTAAACCACTCACCGCAAGAGGGCTTCCCCCTATCGAAATAGCATTGAATCGCGCCATCGGTATCCATTATGTTCTCGAATAAAAAGTAGGATAGCTGATTGCTTTATTTTGCATTGTTTTTAATTTTGTCATGCAAAAAACGTAAAACACTCTTAAACATATAACTTTTTACAGGTGAAGCATGATTAAATACAATATTTTAAGTCCAAACCATTTGTCTTTATTGATCCTGTAATAAATCATAAATTGCCGTGAATGCCCTTACCCTTGCTCCGATAGCCCCAATGCCGCCCCTCTTCAGATGGCGTGCGCCCAAGACATGGCTCATTTTGTTTTTTGGCTGGAATTTTCCGGCGTTTGTTGCCCTTAGCTACTATTATTTAAACGCTGTCTTGGCAGGTCAGGAATTTAGCCCCTTGTATGCCTTAACGACCACATTTTCCAACTGGTATTTGTGGATGATTATGACCCCAGGCGCATGGATGACGGCCCAGCGCCTTCCTTTAGACCCACCCCGTAACTGGCCAGTTTGGGTGGGCACGCATTTATTTGTGATGGCAATCCTTTTGGCCATTCAAGCAATGGGCAACTTGGCCATTTTCAGGATTTTGGGCTTACACGACGTCATGAACTTCGAACTCTGGAAGGTACACCTCACCTTACGGGCACAAATTAACGTCCTCACGTATGGTTTGGTTGTGGGCCTCTTTTATGCCTCGGACTATTACCGGCGCTACCACAACCGCGAACAGCAAGCCGCCATGCTACAAGTACAACTGGCGCAAGCGCAACTCATGGCCTTAAAAATGCAGCTACAACCCCATTTTCTGTTCAATACCATGAATGCCATCGCAAGCCTTGTGCGGCAGAATGAATCCAAGCGAGCAATCACCATGTTAGGCAAATTGGCTGATTTTCTGCGAGTGGTTTTAGAGTCTAAAGGCGAACAAGAAATACCACTAAGCCAAGAAATTTCATTCTTACAACGGTATTTAGATATAGAATTGGTTCGCTTTAATGAGCGACTTAAGGTTGATCTACAAATAGATGCCGAGGCAATGCAAGCCTACGTACCCAATTTGCTCCTACAGCCCTTGGTCGAAAACACGATTAAGCACGGCATTGCTCCACATGCAGACGCCGGAAAAGTATCGGTACGTGCAAAGCGAAAGCAAGACCGTCTCATTTTGGAAGTGGCAGATGATGGGCCGGGACTTACGGAAGCCCCAAAAAAACAAGGAGTTGGCCTGCAAAATACCCAAAATCGCCTACGTGAACTCTATGGTCCAAGTGGGTATGTCACCTTTGGTCGGTCGGACTTGGGCGGGCTTTTGGTGACCATAGACATGCCTTATCTGCAAAATCCCTTGCTTCCTCAACATTTATCCTAATCTTTTGGGCTGGCTTATGACCCGTATTGTTATCGCAGATGACGAATCCTTGGCGCGTGACACCATCCGCCTCCTACTCAGCGAACGGCAAGACATGGAAGTGGTTGCCGAAACCGATAGCGGCGCCACCACAATTGCAGCCATTAAAGCACAAAAACCAGACATCGTGTTTCTGGATATCCAAATGCCAGACGGGGACGGCTTTTCTGTTTTGGAGGCATTGACGCCGGAAGAATTGCCCGTGGTGATCTTCGTAACGGCATACGACCAGTATGCGGTAAAGGCGTTTGACTTCCACGCCTTAGACTATTTGTTAAAGCCATACGATGATGATCGGTTCTTTAAAGCGTTGGATCGCGCTTGTCTCCACCTTAAATCCCGTGAAAACGAAAATCTTTCGGATAAGATAACGGCCTTGCTGACGGCGCGCCAAGAAGAACTCAAGCCTAAGTTCCCAGATCGGTTCTCGGTGCGCAACCGTAACATGATCGAGTTTATTCCAGTGAATGATATAGACTGGATTGAGGCCGCCGGAGACTATGTGGTTTTGCATGTTGGGAATAGAAGCCATTTGCTTCGGGAAACGATGGAGCGCATGACGACACTCTTAGACCCCCTGAAGTTTATACGGGTACACCGCTCCAGTATTTTGGCCATCGAAAAAGTGAAAGCCATACAGCCACACTTTAACGGAGCCTACATTGCCGTTCTGGCAAACAATAAAAAAATTACCATCAGCCGCCGATATTGGGGGCACGTTGAACCCGTCTTAAACCGGAAATCTTAAATGGCACGTTACCTTGTTTTTGGTGCAAGTGGAGGAATCGGCCAAGCTGTAGTCCAGCGATTAAACCAACCGCACAACCAACTTGCCCTCGTTGCAAGGAGTACAGCAAAGTTGAACGCACTCCACGTAGGAACCAATGCACATCTTTTCTCGGCTGATGCGACGCAACCAGAAGAGGTAAACAAGGTTGTGCAAGAAGCCATTACACAAATGGGAGGCTTAGATGGTGTGGTTAATTGTATTGGCTCGCTTCTCCTAAAGCCTGCACACCTCACCACACCAGAAGACTGGTACCTAACCTTGCGACAGAACTTAGACACCTCGTTTTTTATCCTCAAAACAGCCACAAGAATCATGCTCCGGCAAGGTGGATCGGTTGTATTGGTTTCTTCTGCGGTTTCGCAATACGGGCTACAAAATCACGAAGCCATTGCGGCGGCAAAATCGGGGATTAATGGCTTGGTGCGTGCTGCGGCGGCCACATATGCCAAACGTGGGGTTCGGGTGAATGCGGTGGCGCCGGGCTTGGTGCGGACGCCCATGACACAACACCTTACGGCAACGGAAACCGCCGAGAAAAGCAGTGCAGTACTCCATGCCTTGGGGAGAATTGGTGAACCGGACGACGTGGCCAAGGCCATCGTTTTTTTATTAGACAACGACCAAAGTGGTTGGATTACGGGGCAAGTATTGGGGGTAGATGGTGGCCTGTCTGTTGTTCGATCTACTTTTTAAGCGATGGGATGCAAAAGGGCTGGGCTTTATCGTTACAGAAGTATTGGTGAATGGAATATGTTGCGATGCTGTATTGGCGCAATTCAATTAATAGGCAAAGATTAACCCTTAATTTTAATTGAGGACGTATGCTGCTTAACACTGCTCATTAAGTCGGAGACCTCAAGCACGTAAAACACTTCTTGACGCCATCCTTCAAGGCACCGTGTAAGCAGGCAAAAAACGGAGGGCTTTAGCCCTGAACGATCACACAACGTGTATGCCGTGCGTTGGAAAGGAATTTCTATAAAACTTTCACCCCTACTGGGTTTTGTAGTGCGTTAATAAAGGGAGTAAACTTTTGAAAAAAATAACTTACGTAATTTCGTAAGTTCCTCCATCATCCTCGTTAGGTAGGACATCAGAAGTGTAGGCGACCGTTACAGGCAGTATAATACCGCAACACCCTTTCCAAATAGGTCTTACAAGAAACAACAATACCAACTAAAGTTAAAATACTCGACCGGAGCGAAATGGTTGCAGAAAAGACAAAACCAAAAGGCCGGAAACTCTTTGGAAGTCCCGGCCTTTTGTATCTTGAGCCATGAAAAGTCGTTTTGTTATCGGTAATATACGAAGATAGGATATGGGATGCAAGCCCTTTTTTTAACGCCTACATAAAAAACAAGATTAGTAATTGCGCGGCCATGATCCGCAAAAAAGTAGTAAACGGATATACAGCGGCATAAGTCACCGCAGGCGCATCGGTTCCTGTGGTCTCATTTGCGAAAGAGAGCGCCGGCGGATCGGTAGAAGCACCCGCAAGCAAACCACACAACTCCATAAAATTTAGTCGGAACACAAACCGTGCAATTGGAGCTACCACCAAGAGCGGAACCAAAGTGATGAACGCACCCAATAACAACCAAAAAAGCCCATTCCCACTGATGAGCGTTTCGGCAAACCCCGGCCCCGCAGATAGTCCTACACTGGCCAAAAACAATACAATGCCCAATTCCCGCAGCATAAGGTTTGCACTTGGTTTGACAAACGTATTCACCGCAAAAAGCCCCCCATAGCGGCTAATCAGAATAGCGACCACCAAGGGACCGCCTGCCAGCCCCAATTTTACGGGAACAGGTACACCGGGGATGTTAAAGGGAAGACTTCCGAGCAAAACACCGGCTGCAATGCCCAAAAACAACGAAGCCACATTGGGGGTACGTAACCTTTTTGGCGAATTGCCAAACTCCTGTGCAAGTGCATCTATGTGTACCACATCTCCGATGACCGTAACGGTGTCCCCGAATTGTAGGTGCGTGCGACCGTCAGGGATAAACTCAATGCCCGAACGATAAACGCGGGTAATCGTGACATTAAACCGATGAACCACATCCAACTCGGCCAAGGTCTTGGTATAGGCTTCTTTGCGGGTAATGTTGATTCTACGAGAAACCAAGTCTTGTTGTGGTGTTTGGGAAAGATCCATCTTACTGTCCTCCCCAACCACCATCCGGAGCCGGTCAAAGTCTGCACGTTGGGCAACAATCAAAACCACATCGTTTTCGTGGAGGAGGGTATCGGCCATTGCGGGTGAGATTTTCCCGTCTTGGTAAATCCGAGAAACCACCAAATTGGTTTTGAGAATATCGTGGATGGCTTTCACGGGACGACCAAAAACCATCGGATTCTTTACGGTGAGTGTTATGGTACTGGGGGCTGGGTTGATCGCACCTTGTTTTTTATGGTGCAATCGCGCCTCGGCAGGGATGTTTACGTGCAAGACCCGCTTTAGAATGAGCATCGTAAGAACGATACCCAAGACGCCAAATGGATAGGCAAGGGCATATCCGGCAGCAATAGGCGCATTGGCAAGTTCGGGGTGTTGCATGGCCAAGTCTGCCAATGTTTGTTGTGCCGCACCAAGTCCGGGGGTGTTGGTAACAGCACCCGACATAATCCCCACCAATGTTGCCATTGGAAGTTGGGTTGTGTAGTGTAAGACAATAACGACCAGAACACCTACCACCACAATCAATGCGGCGAGGCCATTCAGTTTGAGTCCTTCGCGGCGGAGCGAGGCAAAGAAGCCCGGCCCAACTTGCAAACCAATGGTATAAACAAAGAGAATCAGACCCAATTCTTTGGCAAAATGTAGGGCTTCATGGTTTACCTCAAATCCAACATAAGAAAAACCCAGACCTACAAACAAAACGCAGGCAATCCCAAAAGAAATACCCCAAAGCCTTATTTTTCCGAGACCTACACCAACCGCGATCACCAAACTATACACCAGAAGGGTATAGGCAACGGCGTTCTTATCCGATAATAAATCAAACAACCAACTCATACAAAAACAGGGGAATCAAGTTTTAGGGTAACTGAAGGGGCTGAATTTCTGGATTATCGCCCTTTAGAACAAGTGTTCTTGCATGAAGATGTTAAGACGGAAGGGCTTTTCAAAGGACCCGAAGGGAAAAATTCTTGTCTGCCTTACGTTTTCTATTCATTTTCTGCACAATCACGGCTTGCTTTTTTGCCTAAACGAGATCGTGACCATGGGATTTATGCGTTGGATTTCGCGAATAAATCCCATTTTGTCTTTGGGAGAAACCAAGACCATCTTCCCAAGACCATATCGGATTTCTAAACGGTCTATCGAGGTAGCAGGCGAACTAAGCGGATTGTAGGTTTCTTTGATGGCATGAATGGTGCGTATGTCAATCCGTAAGTTTATGAAAAAGCTACTCTTAACAATGAGTAACTCTTTGTCTATCTGGTAATATGTTGTGGTAAAAAGGTGGTATATGAAGCCGATTACGGGCAAGAGAACAAGTGGCCCTAACCAATGCGGCTCTTCTAATGCCGATAAAACGAGGACTCCTCCTAAGATCAACCCCATAGGTATGACCAATTCTAAACCGATTTTCGATTTGTAGGTATTTGCCATAGCCGACCTCCCGAAACAAAAAGATTTACACGATAACGGAATACCAATTCCGCATTTGAGTACCATATAAAATAAGGACACTGGCCACTTTTGCCGCCATTGAGGTTTAAACACCATTGGATTTTTATACGTGCTTATCAGAATTTGCGGCGCATAACCGTGCATCCGTGGAATTAAAAAAGTGAGGTTGCCGCACCGATGAGGCGGAATGTAGTCAGGCAACCTTTCTGTTTTCCCAACATCGCCCAAAAGCACAACCATAGCGCGCAGCTTTTAATACACCCAGATGCCAAGAATGGTCTTTATTTACACATAAAGTATTATTTTAAGCCCAGAATTCCGACACTCCTCTAAAAAATACGGCCATGCCCCAGCAACCCGCAATCTTTATGCAACAGAAGCGCCTCTTTACCGACCGAGACAAGGAGCGCAGCTTGTTTTGGGACACATTTAGTGCGATGAACATCCCCAACGAAACACTAAAAAAGAATGTGCTGATGTACTACGGTGTGGGAGGCATGGGTAAAACGGCCTTGAAGGACGAACTCCTCCGATTGTTGCAGGAGCAGAACTATGACCAAGAAGCAAATTGGGGCGAGTTGGACTTTGTAACACCGGAGTTCCGTACCTCCACGCAAGGGTTGGCCCAGATGAGAAACAGCCTTCGTAAACAAATGAAGTTCCCCCACTTCGACTTTGCCTACTCGTTATGGTGGCAAAAGGTGAATCCCCACCTCAAGCTAACCCCGGGAATTGGCTTTCTGGAAGATGCCGACTTGGTGAACGACATCTTGCAAACCATAGAGGATATACCGCTCTTGGGTCAGCTCTCGAAAGGGGCAAGGGGATTTGACCGGCTCAAGCAAACCACCCGCGATTGGTGGCTACAAAAAAGCAACCCAGACCTGAAACAACTCAATAGCCTGAAGCCGGATCAAGTAGCGGAGCATCTTTCCTATTTTTGGGCCATAGACGTAGAACAATGGCAAGAACAACACCCGGAAAAGACCTTGGTTTGCCTGTTAGACACCTACGAGGCATTGTGGACGGACAAGGCAAAAAACGAGGGACAACGCTTTACAACCGATCAATGGGTGCGGACTTGGGTGGCGCACTGCCCCCGTGTATTGTGGGTGATCTTGGGGCGGGAACGTCTTGCATGGCACGAACGAGCGCCAGAGAACGACTGGAATGACCGTATAGCACATCAGGAGCTAAGCGACTTTGGGCCAGAAGATGCACGGGAATTTTTGACAAAGAGCGGCCTCACAGATCGCGACCTACAAAATGTTCTTATTCATGGTGCTAAGGGCATCCCATTTTACCTACAACTGCAATACGAAACCTACCAACGCATTTTGGAAAAAGGTGAAACTCCCACCCCAAGCCACTTTGCACAAACACCCGCCGAAATTTTGGAGCGCTTCCTAAAGTACTTAAACACAGAAGAGACCAAACTCCTAAAGACCTTAGCCCCAGCCCGCACCTTCGATTTGGCGCTCTTCAAAACTTTGGGGGCGGAGTTTCACACCTCGCAGCATGAATTGGATTTTAACCCGTTGGTGCAGTATTCCTTTGTGCGGAAAACCGAAAACGGCTACGCCTTGCATGAGTTGATGCGCCAAGCCTTGATGGAAAGTGAACCAACCTATACCCTTAAGCTTCACGACTTTTTACTTGGGCATTACCAACAGTCCTTGGAAGAGGTGACCCACCCCGATAACCTTGCCCCACACCATGCAAGCACCTTCTCGGAAGCCTTCTACCACCATAGAAATCTTGTGGGCACAAGGCAGGAAGGGCATGACGAGATGAAAGCATGGTTTTGGACATATTGGGAAATCTTCGATCATGCGGGATATTGGACGTTCTTGCTCCCTGAAACCGAAATCATGCTATTGCAGTGCCAGCAAATCGGCGACCGTCAGGGAGAGGGTGTTACCTTGAATAACATCAGCCAAATCTACGATGCCAAAGGCAACTACGACACCGCTTTGCGCTATTTACAACAATCCTTGGACATAAGCCAGCAAATCGGCGACCGTCATGGAGAGGGTGTTACCTTGAATAACATCAGCCAAATCTACCAAGTAAGAGGCGACTACGACACGGCTTTGCGTTATTTACAACAATCCTTGGACATAAGCCAGCAAATCGGCGACCGGAAGGGCGAGGGCACTACCTTGAATAACATCAGCCAAATCTACGATGCCAAAGGCGACTACGACACGGCTTTGCGTTATTTACGACAAGCCTTGGACATCCAGCAGCAAATCGGCGACCGGAAGGGCGAGGGCACTACCTTGAATAACATCAGCCAAATCTTAGCCGAACAAAAAAAGGACACCAAAACGGCTTTGGTGTATGCAAAACAGGCATTTGGGATTGCACAACAGATTGGGTATGGCGAGGGTATCTGGAAGATTGGTTTGTGGTTGGTGGAATTACAAAAACGAAGCGGTCAAACACCTTCTAATGAGATGGTGCTGGCAATTATGGCCGCAGGAAAGCAGATTGGTGCTGCTTAAGGTTGAATAACACAAAGCACAGGTTTTAAAAACAAAGCTGGTAGGAATGTGGCAATGCCCGTTCATCAGCACAGAAGCACCAAGCACCAATGCAATGTCACTGTAACGCCGTCCTTCAGGGCGGTGAGAACGGCACAAAAAACACTAACTCTCGTCCTTTAGGGCGGTGAGATCGGCACCTAAAATACGAACTCCGTCCTTCAGGGCGAAGATATGAACAACCAAAAGCAATAGCTTGCCAGAGATGAAAAGCCAAGCAAGGCATTAACTCTGTCCTTTTGGGCGTAGGCACCAAGCAAGAACTTACGCATAATGCGATATTAACTCCGTCCTTCAGGGCGGAGTAGTAGGCTCCGAAATAGCATTGGGCTTTAGCCCTGAACGATCCCCAACGTTTATACCGTGCGTTGGGAACGGGTTTCTACGATGATGCCACCCCTACGGGGCTGAGCTGCTCGTTTGATGACGGATTTCTACGATGATGTCACCCCTACGGGGCTGGGTTGTGCGTTTGGGAGCGGTTTTCTACGATGATGCCACCCCGATGGGGCTGGGCTTTGTCATGGCTAAAGCCATTTGTGCTGGCCGTTCCACGCAACCCCACGCTGAAGCATGGGGTTAATTTCAAGCGAGAAAGCATGTGGCAACACCGCTCGTCTGAATAGATATGTAAAGCAAGCAAAAACAAAGCCAAATGCTACATTAACCCTAAACCCTAAATTAATAGGTAATAGATAACGTAAATTTTGGTAAATATTTGATTTGAAGGCGATTTTAGAGGCTATTATCTATTCCCTACTCATTCATTAGGTAATAGATATGATTCAACTCAAA
>JAFLBZ010000026.1 GCA_017303715.1 Rhodothermia bacterium
AAAGAAACGACCTGCCGCGTCCGTCTGCAAAGTGCTATCCAAACCCATCGTTTTTGTACTTTTTTACACACAAATGACCACAACTCGTCCAATTCGAGTACATCATTTTTTTCGGCTGGAACCAACGAGGTTACGATTCCCAGGAGGGATTGTGCTTTTTTTATCCAACGGAGGGCTGTTTGGTGGCTGATGCGAACACTCTGGCCAAACCACGGGAAGAAGTGCGTTCTTGGGCCGCCTGCACAACCGTTTTCGAGCAAAATTAAGCACACCACCCACTAAATTACACTACCCATTTTAAAACAACTCCGGCATATTCAGCCTATCATCCAGCGCTTGGGCCTGTCGAAAGACGACTCCTTAAGGTGTAACGGGGAAGAAGTTAGCCCAATTTTAAGAAGCTAATTCATTTAATGACAACAATTTAAAACCCGAAATTCACGTTGGGAATTACCCTGAAATGCACCCGTTTCCGTCAAGTTCCATAAAACAAAAAAGAGAGGCAACCATAAAGTCACCTCTCTAAAGTTTCTGGATTTCGGATTGTTCAGAGAAGGTTTTCAAACACACCTGCTGCACCCATACCACCGCCGATACACATACTCACGATACCATAACGGATAGACCGTCGTTGCATCTCATGAAGCAAGGTTGCGGTGAGTTTTGCACCCGTGCAACCTAAGGGATGGCCTAAGGCAATTGCGCCGCCATTCACATTGATCATCTCTGGATTCAGCCCAAGCGCTTTGATTACAGAAAGTGCCTGTGCCGAGAACGCCTCGTTTAGCTCAATCAATCCAATATCTGACAACGACAATCCGGTTTGCAACAGTACTTTTTGAATGGCCGGAACAGGCCCAATGCCCATAACGCCAGCAGGAACACCAGCTACGGCATATCCAACCATTCGCGCCATAGGTCTAAGACCCAATGCGTCCACCTTTCGTTTGCTCACCAAAACGGAAGCCGCAGCACCATCAGACATAGGTGAGGCATTACCTGCGGTTACAATTCCACCTGCACGAAACACCGATGGCAAAGCACCGAGCGCCTGCAAGGTTGATGCACGCGGCCCTTCATCGGTATCAAACACCACTTTCCGCCTTACCCGCTTCCCCTCTACCAAAACCGTCTCCTCAAACGACAAGGGCACAATTTCTTCCTTAAATTTGCCCGACTGGATGGCCGCAATCGCCTTTTGGTGAGATGCAAGCGAGAAGGCATCCGCCTCTTCTCGGCCAATGCCGTATTCAGTCGCCAAGTTCTCGGCGGTATTGCCCATGTCAACATAGGTATCCGGCATTTCCAAGACCATATTCGGATCGGGAGAATAATAATAGCCTCCCATAGGTACGTAGCTCATAGACTCGGAACCACCTGCAACCACGACTTCCGCTTCTCCACTTTTAATGGCTTGCGCGGCCATTGCTATGGTTTGTAGCCCCGAAGAGCAAAAACGATTTACGGTAGCTCCCGGAACACTGTCTGGCAAGCCCGCTTTTTGGGCTATAATGCGCCCCATGTTCATCCCTTGCGGCCCTTCAGGAAATGCGCAACCGATCAACACATCTTCCACCATTTCCGGTGTTATGGCAGGCACGGCTGCAAGCGCACCTTTGACGGCCTCGGCGCCCATAAATTCTGGCCGAACATGGCGTAACGTTCCTCGTTTGGCTTTACCCACTGCGGTACGAACGCTACTCACAATATATGCTTCCATTTGTTTTTATTGGTTTTATGTAATGGTTAATGGCGTTCGCCCAGATCAGTTACGTAAGGGTTTATTGGTCGTCAGAATGCTTTCGATACGTGCTTGGGTTTTGGGTTCACCCAGCAATGATAAAAAGACCTCGCGTTCCAATTCGAGAAGATAATTTTCGTGTACTTCTTGCGGCTCGGAGAGGTCGCCTCCCGTCATCACATAGGCCAAACGGCTCCCCAAATACCGGTCATAGTCCGAGATATACTTGCCTTGACGGAATTGGTAGAGTGCGGCTTCGAACTGCGCGCGCCCATCGCGGCCTACCACTTTAATCGCATTCCGTACTGGTGGTGGCATATACCCTTCTTCCGAAAGGCGGATCACTTCCTGCTTCGCCACAAAAAGCCGCCGATCATCGTGCATCACCACCCGCGTATGAGCAGGTAAAAAGCCGAAAGAGATGGCTTGGCGACCACTCGTCGCAACTTTTGCCATAGCAATCGTCTCGAAGTGCTTACGAAGTACCGTTTGGATGTCGCTTGGGAAATCGGTTGGTGCGCGTTCGGAGGCGTACGCCGTCATGCGCATCGTTCCACAGCCTGCCGGAATAAGCCCAACACCCAATTCCACAAGCCCCATGTAGGTCTCGGCAGAAACCACCGGAACAGCGGAGGCCATCGTCATTTCGCATCCGCCTCCCAAAACACGCTGGTGTGCAGCCACAATAACGGGTTTTGAACTGTAATAAACCTGCTGAATGGTTTTTTGGAACTGCTCAATCATCTGCTCGATCGTGGCAAAATCGCCCATCATCATTGCCATCGCCATTTCTCCCAGATTGGCCCCAACGCTAAAATTCTTCCCCTCGTTCCCAATGACCAAGCCACGCCAATCGCCATCCTCGACCAATTGAATGGCCGTTTTAAGCCCTTCCATCACCTGCACCCCAAGTGCATTTGCCTTTGAACGAAACTCAAAAAGAGCCACCCCATCGCCCATGTCTAAAAGTGCGGCCTCGTCGTTCTTCCAAATCAAAGAACCGGAGGTCTGCTTCACCACGCTTAAAGACACATTGTCCGCGAAAACAGGCACTGGCTTGTACGTTCCTGTGGCTGGCACATAAACCGACCACTGCCCCGCTTTTTCCTCGTAAAATCCCGATAAGCCCTTTACTCGAAGCGCTGCCACCCATTCCGGCAATGCAATCTTGCGGGCATCCATTTCGGCACAAACCGTTTCAAAACCCAATGTATCCCATGTTTCAAACGGCCCTGCTTCCCAGCCAAAGCCCCAACAAAGTGCCTGATCCACCTCTAAAGGCGTGTCCGAGATTTCTGGAATACGACGCGCTGCATAGACCATCGTATCCACCATGACATCCCTGAAAAAAGCACCTGCGCGCCCACCATCTGCCCAAAGCGCCTGCATTTTTGCGGGCAAGCCACCACGTATCCCCGACAAATCGCCCAAGTTTTTGGGTTTTGGCGCTTCATACACCTTTGTTTCCAGATTGAGCGAATGAATCTCTTTCCCCACTTTTTTGTAAAATCCGGCCTTCACCTTCTGTCCCAACAAACCCGCGCCTATCATTTCTTCCAAGTGACTTGGAACTTTAAACAAATCGCGGCTTTCATCGTCTTTCCCTTCAAGTGCCTGATACAAGTTCCGACAAACGTGCGCCATCGTGTCCAAACCCACCACATCCGCTGTTCGGAAAGTAGCAGAAGAAGGCCGCCCGATGATTGTTCCCGTGAGCGCGTCAATTTCCTCGATGGTATAGCCCTTTTCCAATTCCTTAGAAGCACGCATCATCGCATAAACACCGATTCGGTTCCCAATAAAATTGGGGGTATCTTTGGCCAATACCACTCCTTTCCCCAAATGCACACGCCCAAACCACGAAATCCGGTCTAAGATCGCCGCATCGGTATCTGGCGTTGGGATCAATTCTAACAATTTCAGATAACGGGGTGGATTAAAAAAGTGTGTGCCAAGGAACCGCCGCTTAAACGCATCCGAGCATTCTGAGGCCATTTCTGCAATGGGCAATCCAGACGTATTTGAACTCACCACCACGCTATCACTGGTTGCTGCTTCTATACGCGCCATCACACTTCTCTTAATGTCCATTCGCTCCACAACAGCTTCAATCACCCAATCCACCTCGCCGATCTGCTCAAAATGCTCATCAAAATTGCCTAAACGGATACGCTTTTCGATGTCTTTGTCAAAAAGCGGAGCTGGATTTAATTTACTCGCCGTTTTCCATGCACGCTCAACAACGGCATTTTTGGGGCCTTCTTTTGGCGCAATGTCCAAAAGCAATACTTCCAAACCCGCATTCGCCAAATGTGCCGCTATCTGCGCACCCATCACGCCAGCACCCAAAACGGCTGCCTTCCTAAAGGGCCTTCTCGCAAAGCGGCCATGATCTAAAAAGGGTTGTTTTTCCATAACGAAGTACAAAGTTAACACTGTTAATAAAATATGCCTAAAACACTAAAAGCGCTTTTCGTACCATGTAACAAGGGGCATATTGGTACATACTTGGCCTTAAATGAAGTCTTTTATATTGAATAAATAAATAAGATCTATAGACCTATTCAACACAATAAAAACACTTAATCACTAACCATTTATAAGGAAAAATGTTCAATTTTCCGTATCTCAACATGGACTTTGGGAAGGTGGCCAAAGCCTTTATCCCGCCCAAGACACCATTGGTTATCCCCGAACAAACGCCACCACTTGAGCAAAGACATGCTCCTTTAAGTCCTCTGCATCAATTTGTTGATCTACCCGCTGGGCAATCAATAACGAGACCAAACCGTGTAAAGTAGTCCAAATAGCCGTTGCTTTGAGTAAAGGATCACCCATCCCAAAGACCGACATGCGCTGCCCTACTTCGATCACTTCCTTAAAGACTTCAAGATTCTTACGTGCCTTTCGGTACTTTTCGACTGGATACCGCGCCATCCGTGCAGGATGGAGTTGGAACATGACCTCGTAGTATTCGGGGTTTTCCATGCCAAAAGCCACATACCTTTCACACAATTCCCGAAGCGCTGCTAAGGGCGAAGTAAAGAGGTCTTCGATGCCCAAAAGCAATTGTTGCATCTTTTCCATACCCTCGTCTATCAAGGCATGAACCAAATTGTCTTTATTTTCAAAGTACAAATAGATACTTGTTGCACTATACCCAATCGCATTTGCAATTTTTCGCATAGACAAATTTTGGTAGCCATCTTGGATCAACAGTCTGCGGGTGGTGTCCAAGATTTCTCTTCGAAGGTCTATTCCGGAAGTTCTCGCCATATCTGGCCCCTGCTTAACAGTGTTAAGTTCGTAAATTTCACGTCAAAAGTCAAGGGGGGAGTACTTGCAAAAAGGACAAACAATCCCTAAGTTCATCTGTTTACCCCACATTACTTCTCAATATCCGTTTTATCAGGCTAATTTCTCATTTCCCTTGACCTTTTAGCAAGATAATACGGAAAAATAAACCTCAAATTTCAAAATACATGAAACCTACTTTCCCCAAAGTACTTGTTGTTATTTTCCTTGTGCTTCCTGCTTACTTCACAAAAGCGCAGGGTGTGAACGTATCGGAGGCGGTTGCTCATTCCGCTTATGCTTGGGTGGATGCCATCAACCTGCCACAGCAAAACAATGAGGAAGAAATTCAACGCGCCAACCTGAAAACCAAAAAACGCGGCAACCGTTATCGCCTAGCCAAAGCCATTCCAACCAAGATAACCCTGCACCAAGACGGGACATGGTTACGTGACGAAAAAGGCAACCGAGTCTGGCGCTTGGTATTATCCTCTCCAAATGCACGCGGTTTATCCCTCCGTTTTGATAACCTCCACGTTCCTCTTGGCTCCATTGGACGTTTTGTATCGCTCGAAGCCAAAAGCAAACAAAAGGACATCCCACTCCAACCCAAAGCAAATGGCTCGTTTTGGTTCCCTGTAGTCAACAGCAAAGCGGCTTTGATCGAATTGGTTTTTCCGGGGGAATCGGGTGTTTCCGGTGAAATCAATACTGTTTACCACCATTTCCGCAACAATACAGGTGATGGCCTGAACAAAAAATCTTCTGGTAGTTGTAATGTGGATGTCGTTTGCTCGAATGCCAATGGATACCCACAAATTGACGCATGGAGAGACCTCATCCGCTCGGTGGGCATGTTGGAATTTGAAGCAGCAGACGAAAATGGGGATTTAGGGATTTACGTTTGTTCAGGTGCATTGATTAACAACACCAAAAACAACCAAGTGCCTTACCTGCTCACGGCGCAGCATTGTATTATGAACGAAACCGAGGCAAATTCCACTTGGGTATATTGGAACTTCCAAAGTAGTACCTGTCGAACTCTAAACTCTACGGCCAACGCAACCCCGGTTGATTACACCTCCTTCGACCATTCGGAAGGAACAACCCTTGTTGCCTCGTGGGGCGGTCAATATTCAAATGGCGATTATTTTGGCTCAGACTTTACCTTGCTACAATTAGAAGAACAACCAGACCCCTCTTGGAATTTACACTATGCAGGTTGGGAACGTCGGAGTTTTATGCCTTTCTCGGCGGTTGGGATTCACCACGCCAATGGTGACGAAAAACGCATCAGTTTTGAAAACAATGCACCCTTACAAGTTAGATTTAGCGACAACGTGCCGGATGATGCGTTTATGGAAGTAACCGAATGGGATTTGGGGGTAACCGAGGTTGGTTCTTCGGGAAGCCCATTGTTCAACCAAGCCTATCGTATTGTCGGTCAATTAAACTCTGGGGAATCGGAGTGTGGCTCCAACAGCCCAACCACCGTGGTAAAAGGCCCAGATTATTACGGAAGACTCTTCACGAGCTGGAATGGCGGCGGGACAGCCCAAACACGCCTAAAAGACTGGTTAGATCCCCTCGGCACGGCACCCAACAATGTGAATGGAACCAATGCCACCATTGCTACGGCCACAGAGCCGGATAAATCGCTACCGGGTGGCACAACCCTTAAACCCGCTTTCCCAAACCCTTTCCAATCCGAAACCAGTTTCTTGATTTCAGTCCCAAAGACCGAGTCGGTTCAAATCCGCTGGTTTAATGCCGCTGGTCAAGAAGTTAAACCTACGATCAACAGCCTTCTGGAAGCCAACACGGAATATCGGATAACGTTTAATGGAACCAATTTGCCCAATGGCATATATCTGTACCAAATTAAAGGTTCCACCTTCTCCGAAACGGGAAAAGTAACCCTCCTCCGATAAATTTTATGACAAAGACCGGAAATTCTATCAACCAAATGCGCTATACCACGCAACGCTGGTCCTACGACAAAAGCCGCAAATACACCATCGGTTTTGTATTGTTTATGCTGCTTTTTTCTATTGGAACCACCCTATTTATTTATCTGGGCAAAAAAAGTCCTGAGTTACAAACCCGCATACAAGCCCTCTCTCAGGAAATGCTACCCTCGGTGCGGTCGCAAGAATGGGCGGCGCGTGAAGGATATGGTGAAATAGCGCAAAAGTTGACCGCTTTTATTCAGCACGAAATGGCGGACAAAAAAATTCCCGGTCTTACCATTACCTTAGCAGATGAGAAAGACATCGTCTGGGCACGTGGTTTTGGGAGAACCGATACCACACAACGGCTTTTGGCCACACCAGAATCCGTTTGGCGGGTGGCCTCCGTCACCAAATTGTTTACCGCCTTGGCCGTTATGCAATTGGTCGAAAAGGGGAAAGTAGATTTAGACGCCCCGATCGCTACCTACCTTCCAGACGTCCGGTTTAATAACCCCTTCGACAAAGCCATCACCGCCCGACATTTGCTTAGTCATCGAAGCGGCATTTTACGAGAACCTGCCATTGGTAGCTATTTTGACCCCAGCCAGCCCTCGCTTGTTGCAACCGTCAAAAGTATGAATGGGACGGATGTGTATTTTGAACCCGGATCAAACATTAAGTATTCAAATGCGGCCTTCACGTTGTTGGGGTACTTAATCGAAAAGGTGAGCGGCCAGCCATATAAACAATACATCCGTACCCATATTTTACAACCCACCGACATGCCTTTGAGTGCTATTGATCTGGAGCCGAGGCTAAAACCCAAGATGGCAGCCGGATATATGTGGCGCTATGACGGACACCTGTTCCGTGCCCCCATTTTTGATATGGGCATCGCACCAGCAGCCGGCCTCAACACTTCGATGCCAGACCTTGCCCGATTTGCCATGATGCTCTACCGCGATGGAAGCAGCCCATCCGGTAAACAAGTCATTAAACCAGCTACCCTCGAAGCCATGTGGACACCCCAGTTTACTACCGCGCCAAATGGCTTTGGCTTAGGATTTTATGTATCTGATTTTAATGGCTATAAGCGTGTTCAACACTCCGGTGTTCAATATGGCATCGCAACCCGATTTGCTGTTATTCCCTCCGAGAAAATTGCGGTATGCGTTTCGGGAAATTTAGACAACAGCAATACCGTTATAGACCGAATTAACAACTACGCCACACAATTGCTTCTGGCGCATAAGCAAAAGAAACCATTGCCCAATCCTATTTACACCGACCCAATTCCAGAAGCCGAAGCCCTCAAAACATTGGGCTATTATCAAAACCCAGAAAACCAACAAATTCATGCGGTTCGGTGGTTTAACAAAGCACTGTGGTTCCACGATGGAACCTATTATCAACGTATCCGAAAATCCAAAACAGGCTGGATAACAGATGGGACGCTTGGCTTTGGAACCGAATTTCATTTTGAAAAACAGACCCTAACCTACGACGGAAAACGGTTGGTAAAAATCTCAAAACCCAGTGTGCAAACGCCTTTGCGCTGGAAAGACTACATCGGGGAATATGGCTGGGATCACAATATTTTGTTCATTTTTCCGCAAAACAATCGGTTAATGGCCAGAATCGAATGGTTTGACGACTACGCCTTGCAAGAAGAAGGCTACGACCAGTTTTCCTTCCCCAATGCGGGTCTTTACCAAAGTGAAAAAGTGGTCTTTACCCGCGATAAGTCCGGCAAAATCAATGGGGTAAAAGCAGCAGGTATTTTCTTTAAACGCCGGAAAACACCTCTTCAACCACACCTAACCGATGGTATTCGCTACGGCGAAAAAGACCAATCTGTTGCCTACATTGTTCCCCAAAAAACCAAAGAGGAACTTTTTACCCTTGCCAATGAGGCCAGTCCACCACGCGAATCGGGAAAAGCCGAAATGGACTTAGTCCAGCCCGCGCTCTTGGATCGTACTATTTTATTGGACATGCGCTATGCCACCGACCGCAACTTTATGGGAATGCGGTTTTATGACCTTGCCCGTGCTTATTTGCAACGTCCTGCGGCTATGGCCCTGCTAAGGGTACACCAAAAACTCAAAGCGCAAGGATTGGGACTGATGGTTCACGACGCCTATCGCCCTTGGTACGTCACCAAAATGTTTTGGGAAGCAACACCCATCAACCAACGAAAATTTGTTGCCAATCCCGCAGATGGCTCGCGGCACAACAGAGGTTGCGCAGTGGATTTAACCCTCTACTATTTAGATTCCGGCATTGCTGTCGAGATGCCAAGCCTTTACGATGAATTTTCTGAACGTGCTGCGGCAAATTATTCCGGCGGAACTGATGAACAACGCCGCTACCGCCAAATCTTACGCCAAGCCATGAATTCGGAAGGCTTCACCATTATGGAAGACGAATGGTGGCACTTCGACTATCGAGAATGGCGGAACTACCCCATCGGTACAAAGCGATTCGAGGAGTTGTGAAAAGAGAACTCCTTTGGGATACAAAGCGCAGGCAAGGCGTATCAACTTAACAGGGTTAATTAACTTGAATGTATGCCCCTACTTAGCACTTCCTATTCCGCTCCGAAAAGATTGCCGGGCGGGTATCTCCAAACCATTTATCCCGCTGTATTTTCGCAACACCCAGCTTTGCCCTACCAACGTGTGCGTATAAACACACCCGACGACGACTTTTTGGACATTGATACACATTTTATCCATTCGCTTAGTCTGGCAGTTCTCTCTCATGGTTTAGAAGGCCATAGCCGTCGTCCGTACCTTAACAAAATGGCGTTACAAATGCGCAGTATAGGCTACGATGTGATGGCATGGAATTTTCGCGGGTGCTCTGGAGAACCCAACCGAAAGGTGTATTCCTATCATGGTGGCGCTACCAACGATCTACAAACCGTTTTGGAATATGTATGGTCTTTAAAGCGGTTTGAACAGGTGATTTTGGTGGGATTTAGCTTGGGCGGAAATCTCACGCTGCGGTATTTAGGCGAAGTTGGTGCGTCTATTGACCCTCGTATCAAAGCCGGAATTGGCATATCGGTGCCCTGCGACTTTGTATCAGGTGCAGAGACCCTCGACCATTGGAGCCGCCGCCCTTTTGTCAATAATTTTCTACGGACGTTACGCCCTAAAATCGAAGAAAAAGCCCAACGATTCCCAAACCTGATCAGCAGCAAAGGTTTTGACGAAATTAAGACCTTCCGCCAATTTGACGAACGGTATGTTGCACCTTTTTTCGGTTTCAACTCCGCAAAACACTATTGGGAATCCGTTAGTTGTCGGCCAGTCCTCACGAAAATCGCCGTACCTGTTTTTATCCTGAATGCGGTAAACGATCCTTTTTTTGGCACAACCTGCTTCCCAATTGAAGAAGCCGCACGCTCGGAATCCCTTTTTCTTGAAATGCCCCAAACCGGCGGACACAATGGCTTCCCCATTTTCAACCCCGCCTTAACGTCATATGCCCCACTTGCCGTGAGCCATTTTTTGACCAAGCACGCCTCTTGGCTAAATTCGTGTCAACACCTTGCAGAAAGCGGTATTTTTTAGTACATTCCCCCCGTGCCTGTGATGTGCGGGGAGTTTCGGGGAAGCTTCCCTTTTTTATTGGGAACTTACATGCACGCCTACCGCCCCCGGATAGGCTTTTTTTGTGGACATTAAATAATGTAACGCTTTGCAAGAAATAGAATCCCTCCTATTAAAAATAATCGAGGATACCCTTACCGATTTTCCAGATATTTTTCTGGTAGAATTCTTGGTTCGTGGCAAAGAAGAGCGATACGTTATTGATGTTTTTTTGGATGGTGATAACGGTATTGATGTAGAAAAATGCGCTAAAATAAGCCGACGTATTTCCCGTATTTTGGAAGAGAAAGACCTTTTCCCCAATGCGTATGTCCTTAATGTCTCCTCGCCCGGAGTTTCCAAGCCGCTGCGCTTCCCACGCCAATATGCCCAACACATCGGACGTGACTTGGTGGTAACGTTGGCAAGGGAAGGCGAAAACAGAGAGGTTCGTGGAAAGCTAATTGAAACAACGACTGACTACATCACCCTTCAGCCCCCAAAAACCGAAGCTATAAGTTTTCAGTTTCACGAGGTCGCTTTTTCAAAAGTTAAACTTCCGTGGTAAATCGAAAAATCAAGCTTTTTAAGTTTAGACAGAACCACCCCCAAAACCTTACGAAATAAACATTTCCATATCGGAATTAACATGGGAAAACTCAACCAAAGTGCCGAACTTGTCTCCTCGTTTGCCGAAATTGCACGAGAAAAAGGGATTGACCGCGACACCTTGCAGTCCATCATGGAAGACGTCTTTAAAGCCATGATCCGCAAGCGATATGGGGCCGATGATTCCTTCGAGATCATTTTTAATCCCGACAATGGCGACATCCAGATCATCCACGTTCGGGAAGTGATTCCAAACCAAGACTTAGAGGATCCCGTAACCCAGATTGAAATTCGGGATGCGCTACTCCTTGACGAAGATGTTGAAGCCGGAGACGAAGTAGCCACCGAGGTCAATATTCGGGATTTTGGTCGGCGTGTCATTGCAACAGCACGGCAAACCTTTAACCAGAGGATTCGTGACATCGAAAAAGAGAATATTGTGGATCAATATTCCGAATTGGTGGGCGAAATTGTTGTTGGCGAAATTTACCAAATCCGCCGCAGAGAGGTTCTCGTAATGCACGATAAAGTGGAGTTGATTTTGCCTAAAAACGAACAAATTCCGAAAGACCGATATCGCAAGGGCGATATGCTCCGCGCCGTGGTAAAAGAAATCAATCGCGAGACCGGAGGCTTTCCGCAGGTAATCATCAGTCGGGCAGATCCAGCTTTTATGGAGCGCCTATTTGAATTAGAAGTGCCCGAAATCTATGAAGGTGTCGTAGAGATTAAAAAAATTGTGCGTGAACCCGGCGAAAGAGCTAAGGTGGCGGTCATCAGCCACGACGAACGTGTGGATCCCGTAGGTGCTTGTGTTGGGATGAAGGGCGTGCGGATCCATGCTGTTGTACGCGAACTGAACAACGAAAATATTGATGTTGTACCTTGGACGGACGACATCCATGAAAACATCAAACGCTCACTTGCTCCAGCAAAACCCATTGAGGTTTCTCTCAATGAGACCATTACACCGCCCCGTGCCAAAGTTACCGTTCGTCCAGATGAAGTTAGCCTTGCCATTGGTCGCGGTGGCTTGAACATCCGCCTTGGCTCCGCCCTTACGGGGTACGAGATTGATGTTTATCGAGACATCTCGCAAGACGAAGAAGACGTAGATGTGATGGAATTTGCCGATGAAATTGATGAAGAAACCCTTAGCGCCCTTCAACGCATTGGTTGCGACACTGCAAAGGCTGTTTTAGAACTTTCGGTGGATGAACTGGTGCGCAGAACGGGGCTTGAAAGACCTGTGGCCGAGAATGTGATCAACATCATGCGGGCCGAATTTGATGAAGAATAAGGCATACGATGTGTTAAGGCATAAGCAATTAAACTTCTCACACGTAGGCATTAGCATAAAAACATACCGATTATCATTAAACGATCTGGAGCCGGATCCTCTACCGTATGGCAGGAAACAACAAGGGCAATAAGCCCAAAAAGCTTTTTCAAGTTCTGAGAGAGCTAAACCTCAAACAGGACACCGTAGTGGCGCACCTCAAAAAAGAGGGGTTTGAGTTGGGTAAGGTGGATATCAACACCAAGCTCAACGATGATATGTATTTGTCCCTTTTGGAAAAATTTGCAAAAGAGAAAGCGGCTGCCGAACGTCATCAGCGCTGGGCTGAAGAGGAGCGCCAAAGAAAAGAACGTCGAGACTACGATTTCCCCGATGACGAATCGGTAGAAGAGTCTGCTTCTGATACGATTGCACCTCCAGTAGAAGTACCAGTCCCAGAACCGGAGGCTACCATTGAAGTCCACACACATCCAGATGTATCTATCGAACCCGATTCAGTGGAACCGGCTGTCGTGGAACCGATCGTGGAGATTGACCCAACCCCTGTTCCTGAAGTTACGGTGGTTGAGCCTCTAGAGCAGGAACACATTTTGGCGCATGAGCCAGAACCTATGCCAAGCCAGATCCACACCGAGGAGGCTCCTAAAGTTGAATCAACTGCACCCGAGCCGAGGCATGACGAGGTGGAAGTTCCCCCCCTCCCAGTAGCACCTACTGCTGAAACGCCACCCGCCGTCAGTGAATCAACGATAGCGGAGGAAATGGAGGCAATACCGGAGCCAATGGCTTCAGTGCAAGAACCCACTGTCGCGCCTCCCGAAATGGTGAATGACGTTGTTGTTGTGGAGCAAGTACCGAACAACCCAGAAGTGATAACCGAAGCGTCAGACACAGGTGAAACGCAGCCTCGTAGGAAAAAAGAAAAAGCGAAAAAGCAAGACAACCTGCGCGAGGTAGAGGATGTAGACGACTTGGATGATGGGCCAAAGCTAATCAAATCGGATCGTTACATCTTAGAAGGACCCAAAGTACTTGGAAAAGTCAATTTAGCAACCCTGCAAGATGCAGAACCCGGAGCAAAGCGCAAAAAGCGTAAACGAAAAGGCAAAGCAGATGAACCTGTTCGTCAGCCAAAAGCAAGCCCAAGCACGGCTCCGGCTAATGATGCCCCTAAAAAGGCAACTCCTGCGGCAACACCTGCTACAACGGCTGTAAAATCTAAGAAGAAAAAAGCCAAACTTCCGGTGATCAGCCAAGAGGAGGTCAAAGAAGCCATCGTCCAAACCAAATCGGGCATGATGCGGCATGGAACAAAAGAGCGTCAAGGCGCACGCTTACGCCGTCGGGAAAAACGGGTTGAACGTGCAGAACTACGCGAACAGGAGATGGCCGCACAGGAGGCGTGGGAGCGCAAACTTAGGGTGGTGGAATATGTCTCGGCAAATGAACTGGCAAACATGATGGATGTGTCGGTAACCGAGGTCATTTCTACATGTCTAGAACTGGGTCTAATGGTCTCCATTAACCAACGGCTGGAAGCAGATACCATACAGTTGATTGCGGAAGAATTTGGAGTGGAAATAGAGTTCGTTACCGATGTAGCCTCCGACGAAATCACCTTACAAGACGACGACGAAGCCGACTTGCTACCACGCGCACCCGTTGTCACCATTATGGGCCACGTGGATCATGGTAAAACTTCGCTGCTCGACTATATCCGGCGTACAAACGTGGTCAAGTCCGAGGCGGGTGGGATTACGCAGCACATCGGTGCGTACTCTGTTACTTTACCGACGGGACAAATGATCACCTTCCTTGATACCCCTGGTCACGAAGCGTTTACCGCTATGCGTGCTCGCGGTGCACAGGTGACAGACCTTGTCGTACTCATCGTTGCGGCTGATGATGGTGTGATGCCCCAAACAATCGAGGCCATCAACCACGCACATGCGGCTGGTGTACCTCTCATCATTGCGGTGAACAAGATTGACAAAGACGGCGCAAATCCGCAACGGGTACTTCAAGAATTAACCCAGTACAAAGTCGTCGTAGAAGCCTATGGCGGAAACGTACAACATAGCGAAATCTCCGCAAAGAAAGGGATAAATATAGAAGGTCTCCTTCAACAAATTGTGGATGAAGCGGAATTACTCGACCTCAAGGCCAATCCAAACCGGAACGCAAACGGAACCATTGTAGAAAGTAGAATTGACAAAGGTCGCGGTATTGTAGCAACGGTATTGGTTCAACGGGGCACGCTAAAAGTCGGAGACGTTTTTGTGGCGGGTGCTTATACGGGTAAAGTCCGTGCGATGTACGATGAGGTCGAAAATCGGGTTAAGTCTGCTGGCCCCTCTAAACCCGCCCTTATTGTCGGATTTAATGGCCCGCCGGATGTGGGCGATCGCTTTGTGGTCTTGGACGATGAGCGCGAGGCTAAGGAAATCGCAAATAAGCGCCAGCAAATTGCCCGCGAACAAAGTATGCGCCAGAAGAAACACCTGACCTTAGACGAGATTGGCCGCAGGCTTGCCTTAGGCGACTTTAAGGAGCTTAACCTCATTATCAAGGCAGACGTAGGCGGCTCGGTTCAAGCGCTCACAGATTCCTTGCTCAAACTATCCACCGAGGAAGTTCAAGTTCGAGTCATCCATAGTGCAGTGGGAGCAGTAACCGAAAGTGATGTACTGTTGGCTTCAACTTCCGATGCGGTGATTATAGGCTTCCAAGTACGCCCAGCGTCCCCTCAAGTTCGCAAGGTGATGGAGCAAGAACAAATTGACTTCCGCACATATTCCGTAATCTATGACGCCATCGAAGACGTCCGCGATGCCTTGGAAGGCTTGCTGTCTCCAGAGCTAAGCGACAAGACCTTGGGTACAGCCCAAGTCCGAGAAGTCTTTCATGTTCCCAAAATTGGTAGTATTGCAGGCTGTATGGTGACAGACGGCAAAATCCAGCGGAAAGATGCCGTGCGCTTGGTTCGCGAAGGTGTGGTTATTTGGTCTGGAAAACTGGCCTCTCTCCGCCGCTTCAAAGACCCCGTCAACGAGGTTTCGAGTGGGTATGAATGTGGTATTGGTCTTGAAGGTGGGCAGGATATTAAAGTCGGAGACCTCATTGAAACCTATGAAGTCGTTTCCACTAAACGCCGTTTGGCTTCCCGCTAAAATGTACTACTTTATGTGATTAATAAAGGTCTCCTTACAACGAGGAGACCTTTTTTCTTCTTGAGAATTGGTCTGTTATAAAATCTTGTATTCTCAAGAAACATAACTTTTGTCATCAATTCCTATCCCACAAATTTAGGCGCACGTTGATACGAGTCATTTCTTTTATAGAATTCAACTGTTATTTTTGATAATACTCTCTTGAATAACGTAATTTGGTGCTGCTAATTCCTTTACGACTTTTCCTATTTAATCTAATAGGATACACACCAAGCGTCTCTTGTGTTGAACCCCAAAAAAGACCGGATATTAATGATTGTTCCGCGCATTGCTCCAGATTTGGGAGGAATGGCTGAATTATGTCATGACATGGCCACAACTTTTCAGGATGACATGTTTGACGTTACGGTGCTATCGGACAGCATCGCCAAGGAAAGTCAGAAAACAACCCAAAGATACAAACGTATAAAATCCGTTATTTTTCCCAAAAAAAAAGAACCTATCCTCCTGAAGTTGGTACAAGACACCAGTCATGCTTTGGCTGCTTCACTCAAAAAAAACGACTCAGACAATAAACCTTACGATTTGGTTTGGGTAATTGGTCACGACGAAAAAGCGCTTGATTTAGCCCTCCAACTCAAAAAACAAAATGGAATTCCCGTTTGGTTACACGCCGTTAGCGGAGAAAAAGCCCTCCATACAGAAAATCAAACCGTGCATGGCCTGAAAGCCATCATAAAAAGCCAACATCCACAAAGGTTGATTGACCAAGTAGATGTTGTAAGTGCGTGTACCCAGAATGCCGTCCAACACTATAAAAATTTGACCACAAAAGACCAACCCGTGATCAAACTGAGGCCATGGGTTACATATGCAATGCAAAAAAACACTTACGGGATCCAACATAAAGATATGCAACAAACCGTAAGGCTTCTTTTTGCAGGAGAATGTGAAGCGGATTTCGATCTTTTACGGTTTTGCAAAATGATCCGCAACTCACCTGCAAATTTCCGGCTTAAAATCATGTTAACGGGCGAACATTCAGCGCTTCTCCGCCATTGGGTGAAAGCTGAAAAGGATGAACGATTCATTATAAGGGATTACCCACTTTCGGGTATTGCCAAAGGCATCTGGGAAGAAACCGACCTCTTTATCCTTCCACAGAAAGAAGGAGCAAGCGGCCTATACATACCCACTTTTTTTCATACCGCCTTATTGCACCAAACACCCATATTGGCTATTGCAGACGAAAATACAGCGTTGTTTCAAGAAATGTCCGCCGGACTTGCAGGGCCTGTTTACACATGGGAGCAAATGGACGAAGTAGATGCTTTATTACAAGTCTTGCCCGAATATCCCAGTATGCTAAAGAACTGGCAAGAAAATGCCGTAAAATACAGAATCAACTTCAACCAAAAGGCTGTAATCAAGCGTTATAAAAAAATTGCCCGCACCATTTGCGGCTAAAATGGAGAAAAACAATGCTCATTAACGGGCGAAATGGCAGTTTATTGATGGTCGGCGACCGCGTACTGATTTTACCGGAGACCGAAGATACGGAAACCCCTTCTGGACTTGTTTTGCCTGCTTCCGTTAAAGAAAGAGAACGTCTAAGATGTGGCCAAGTGGTTGCGGTTGGGCCGGGGTACGTCATTCCCAACCCCGAATATTCGGACGAAGATGCTTGGATGCACGAAAAGAGCGAAGTCCGTTACCTGTCTCTACAAGCTAAAATTGGCGACATTGCTTATTTCTTACGAAAAGACGCCATAGAACTCTTGTTTGAGGACAAAACGTACCTGATTATTCCACACCACGCCATTTTAGCCCTTGTCCGCAATCAACCAGACGAGCGCGAATTATATGGCAACCGCCTTTAATCTTTTCGCTTAGGATTGCGCCAACCGCTCTGCATAATCTGCCATGCGAAGTGCCTTGATTATAGGCTCTATATTACCATCAATCACCGACTGGAGGGTATAGTTTTTGGAACTCCCTTCTAATCTGTGATCCGTTACCCGTGCCTGCGGCCAATTATAAGTACGGATTTTATCCGAGCGGTCACCTGTCCCCACCATACTCCGTCGGTGCTCGGTTCTTTCGGCATTCCGCTTCGCCAATTCCAAGTCGAACAAGCGAGACCTAAGCACTTTCATAGCCTTGTCTTTATTTTTGTGCTGGCTTTTTTCGTCTTGACAAGTCACCACCAAACCTGTTGGTAAATGGGTAATTCGGATTGCGGACTCGGTTCGGTTAACATGTTGCCCACCCGCACCACTTGCACGCATGGTATCTATGCGCAAATCCTCGTCATTGATCTGAACATCTACTTCTTCGGCCTCCGGCAAAATGGCGACCGTTGCCGCCGAGGTATGGATACGACCACTAGACTCTGTTGCCGGAACCCGTTGTACGCGGTGGACACCGCTCTCGTAGCGCATCATTGCAAAGGCGTCCACACCTTCCAAGCCAAAAACAACCTCTTTAAAGCCCCCCATCGTTCCGGTATTTTCATCAATCAAGTCAACCCGCCAGCCTTTTTTCTCGGCAAAACGGGTGTACATTCGGTAAAGGTCTCCCGCAAAAAGGGAAGCTTCGTCTCCACCAGTTCCCGCTCTAATTTCGACGATGCAGTTCTTGGAGTCTTCGGGATCTCTCGGAAGGAGTTGGTAGCTCAAATCCTCTTCTGCTTTTGGCAGAGCCTCCTCTGCGACAACGAGTTCTTGTCGAGCAAGCTGTGTTAATTCTTCATCTTCGCCGGCACGAATGATTTCTTTCAGTTCCTCGATATTGTTTTTAAGGGCCAAAAACTTGTCAATATTCTGTACGAGCGCCTCCAATTCGCGGTGTTCCTTACCCAATTGCGCCATCAGACTCAGGTTGTTGGACAGTGTGGGGTCAGCCAATTGTTGCGACACCTCTTCGAACTTCTCCCGTATTTCCGTCAGTTTTTCTGGTTGTATCATAAGTCTTTGGTTCATTATTTAATTTTGGTATCATTATACCTAACTTTTGTTTCAATTTGAGAATCTTAATCCTCTAATCATTAAACCTTTAGGGTTTTTGCGGCATTTAAGCATAAAATACCCACACCACAGCCCTCACGACTGTTCTTTTAAGAGCAATTTTTCAGTATTGCCCGATTGTATTCCTTCTGAATACTTTCTGGCATACTTTGTGCTGTAGTGGTGGACAACTGCGATGTTTAACCAACCAATTTTATGCGCCTGCGCTTGTCCTCCGCCCTCTTGGTTTGGCTACTTTCTTGTGGCATTGGGGCTTATATATTAGATAGCTATGCCACTCGGCCATTACCTGTACTCGTTGAATCGTTCCGAAGTGAAGGAATGACGGATGAGCAAGTGGTTCAAAAAGCCATGAGAACCGCTCGCGAACAAGCCGCCAATTGGTGGTGGGTTCATGACCGCGAAGCGACCTTGGTCTTCGCCAAATCTCGGTCTTATGATCCAACCATTTATAAATCCCTTCCAATGGCATTTTTATTTGAGAATACGCCCGACATGACCATCTCAAAGGCATCACTCTAATAAAACGCTAAGATCCGATTTCTAAAAGAGACTTCATTTTCTAAAGTCTCTTTTTAGTTTCTCCACAAGTCTAAATTTTAGAAATTAAAACTCCCTGTTCTTGGTTGCGGATTGCTCGCGCCAGCAGCGCTTACGGCAGAAGCCAGTTTTTGCCATTCTGTGGTATTCCAAGTATCGCGATGAATCCGAACAATACGGGCTTGAGATCTACGATATGGCGTTGGGTTGTTCAGGGCTGCTTGGATTAAGCCATTCGCGATAACGCTTAACCTGTTTTTATTTTCTTCCGTAAAGCCAAATCGCCCAATCGAATTGACCAAATTATCGTATTCGTAGTCTAATTCTGTTTTTTCACCCGTCTTTGCCGGATCCAAGAACGTCGTATGGTCAAACCGGAAGGTAAAGCGCTCGTCCAGAATATCGGGATCTACGCGCTCTAATAAATCGGAAGCGCCCGCTGGCAAGAAAAACCGAATTCGATCCCCATTAGCAGCATATTTCCGTATTACCAGATTACCACTTTGCGGTACATCGTCCGAGGCATAATCCGGCAATCCAAAGTGAGGATTAAGTTCTCTGAATCGTTGGTATAATGAATTTTTCGCATCGCCATAGCCCCAATTCATCTGACGTCCACCATTGTTTTCTAAAATGCCCAGCAGATCGGAAAGGGTAATGGTAGTACCGTCTGACACTTGCACGAGGTCTGTCCGCAACAATTTGGCGGGATCAATCCGCAACTTCTCTACGGCACGCATAGAGCCATAGAGGGAGGGCACATAGCCCTGTGAATAGGATTTAAAAGAAGAGTTTTTACTAACGATGGGGAATCCAGTGGTAAGCCCCCATATAAAGGCATGTGCTACGGAATTCAGGGGCATCCGCTCGGTACGATTTTGCAAATAGAGCTGATAGACTTTAAAGATATTGCCTGGCCCCGTGTGGTATGCAGATATACCGGGGATCTCGTGCCCAACGGCATTGGAATAAGCCCGAACCAAGGTTGCTGATGCCTCCATTGTTAGGAGTGGATGGCGTTCCTCCCGTACCTTCAAGACACCGCCTTGTATATTCTTAATATCATATTGTTCTATATCGAATGTTCTAAGCAGACTGGGCATAAACTGATAACGCCCACGCGCACCAACACTTGAAACCAACCAATCTTGGTTAAAGGTTTCTACCGTCCCGATCTCGGTAACAAGGGTACTAAGTCCTAATCTTTGCGCCAAACGTAATTCATAAGTGATCAAATTTTCTTCTCTTCTGCGGGCTTCTAAGACCTGATTTTTCCGACCCCAACGGGTCTGTATATCGGAAGCGGCATACCCTCTTGTGCGGTATCGCTCTTTAATCTTCCGCCCCACTTTTTCCCTTTCGCGGTCCACTTCGTCCCAGACCATCCAACCACGGCCTGCATAAACCTGCTTTAAGCTATCCAACGTCACCAATTCGAGTGTATTTCCTGTCTTATCCATCACACGAATGGTGAAATTATCGTCCTCGCCCTGTCGCGTAGCAAACATGCTCAGCAAGTCGGTAAATTTTTTATAGGTCTCCCCTCCCAGTGCCGCAAAATTCGATACCATACGATTTTTATCCGCCACATCCTCTCCCGGGAACAGTCCGGGAAAACTTTGGTCAGGATGGTTAATGAGGTCTTTCAGGTTAAAAGGCCGTCTCGGCATGGAGGTATAGAGTGCTGTGACAGAATCAGGGGAAAGCCCTCTTAATTTTTCCGCAAGGGGGTCTCTAAGCGCAGGGTCAGCTTTTGCACTTCCATCCAATAGCAAGCAGGTAAACAAGAAAATCCCCGCTCCGGCCAATAATGGGCCCGCAATGTCCTGTTTATTTTCCCACCAATGTCTAAAGTATTGCCATACGTTTTTTTCAGGTGGTTGAGCAGGATTTCCTAAAGAGGGATCTGAAGAAAAAGACGCTTTATGCATAATTAGATTAAATTTTATGACGATTCAGCCGCTCCTGAACAAGGTGGCGAGAAAGGTTTACCAAGTGTAAAAAAAGACCTCGTGTTCCATCTGGGAAGCGTTCGGGATGGAATTGCACGCCAATAATCGGTTTATCTACATGTTCGATGGCTTCGATTACCCCATCAGGTGCATGTGCAACCGCTCGATAGCCATCACCCAACGAAGCAATCGCCTGAATATGTCGAGTGTTCACTTCCACAGTCGTTTCATTCAAAACCGTATATAGCTTTGATCCAACATCAACCTGAATATGGTGCAGATCTGCCCCGCGCCGATTAGAATGTACCATTGCATGCTCACGCTGTCGCTCCACATCTGCATAAAGGGTTCCATTTGCCAGCATATTCAACAACTGCATCCCGTAGCAAATCCCAAGCACAGGCTTCCCTGTCTGCAAAAACGCTCGAAGAAAACGTTGATCCCATTCATAACGGATTGGATGTGTCTCGGTCAAATCCTGCGGCAGGTCTCCGATGAGTCCTCCGCAAATGGCCGGACCACCTGTAACGACCAAGCCATCCAAATGCGAGATCATCTCCAGCATCCGTAAATCATCTTGCAATATTGGAACAATCCATGGCAAACCACCTGCGGCCTCAACAGCTTGTACATAGACCCAAGCAAGTTGTTGCTCTTCTGCTACAAAGGAGGTTGTTATACCAATAACAGGTATAGAAGCGGTCATCAAGGAGGAGTTTTGCAAGTTGCGGATGCAAATGAGGTCACATAGTCAAGATAACGAAAAAAAGGCTTATTAACGTATATCTAAAACGTTTTTTATGAATCAGCAGTACATTCAAAAAGGATAAATCAAGTTGGATTTGGGACAAAGTCCCCGCCCCTACATTCTTTCAGGTAATGTAAACTCCGGACTTGGCCGGTCATTTCCAGCGTATCTTTGTAGATTGGGTCGTGCCAACCCTCAATGTCTATACTGCCGGAAAAACCGCCCATCCGCAGTTCAGAGATGACGTCACGCCAATTACAATCGCCAAAGCCAGGTGTACGATGGAATGCAAAAGGAATCGTCCCATGGATGCCATGTGTTGCCAAAACATCTTTTCGGATGGTGGCACATTTCCCATGTACGTGAAAAATCCGGCTCGCCCAGTGTCGAATTTGTGGGATTGGGTCTAAAAGTGCAATCATTTGGTGGCAAGGTTCCCATTCTAAACCAAGATTCTCGTTCTTCAAGGCATTAAACATGCGCTCCCAATGTTCTGGATGGTGTGCGATGTTCCAGTCACCTGTCTGCCAAGTGCCATCCATTGCGCAGTTTTCAAAAGCAAGACGAACGCCAAAATCTTCTGCCATATTTGCAAGTGGTGAAAAGACCGACGCAAATCGGGGCAAGGACACCTCTATAGGCTGATTGCGCACGCGACCTGTAAAACCACAAACGACATCCGTTCCAAATAAATGTGCATTTTCAATAAGTTTTTCCCAGCCTTCACGGGTTTCCACATCTTCGGCATCGTTTTCCAGTGGATTTCCATAAATGCCTATCGAACTGATGACTACGCCAGTTCCGTCGAGTATCTCTTTTAATTCATTGGCCAAACGAGGCAAATCGGCATTTCCCAATGTTCGCCACCACGTAAGTTCAAAACTTTCAAAACCATAGGGCAATATTTGTTTGATGTAAGAAACAGGATCATTAGCGCCGGATACCAACGTTCCAATACGGATTCCGAGTTCAGAAGTAAACATGTTCATAGGATGATGATGAATGAGAGTCTGTTAATGTACAACAAAATTACATCGCACCACGTTGTCTTCTTTGGTATCTTTATCGAAAAACCAACACGCACCCATGCCTTTTTTGCGCACCTATTTTATTGGTCTTCTTTTTTTTATCTGTATTGATAACGCACTTGCACAAAACATTTCGGGCAGGGTAATAGATGCAGAATCCCGCAACCCTCTTCGTTCAGCCTCTGTTTTCATTGAGGGACAAAAAAGTGGCCTTCAGACTGACGAATTGGGCCGTTTTAGTATCCCCGTAATCCGTTCACCCTTCACTTTGGTGGTAAGATATGTGGGTTATGAATCGTTCCGGACGTACTTAACCCGACTTCCTCAGCAGCCTATTACCATCCAATTACGACCCATCACAACAAATGTAGAAGTAGAGATCTCCGGAGAAGATCCGGCGGTTGGAATCATGCGCAAGGTGATTGCACGCAAAAGCAAATTTTTTGAAACTTGGGAGACCTACCAAGCCGAGATGTATGCCCGTTTTTCGCTTTGGGCTGGTCAGGAATTGGTGCAAGTTAAAGAAACCAATGCAGATGTCTTTGGGTATGGCGGCTCCGAGTTTAAAGAATGGGTTCGTGCTTACCGGAATATTCCAAAGACGGAGGAGTCATTTCGGTTTGCAGATAGAACACCTATGATTAACTTTTACAATGATCTGGTTATCATTCAAGGCCGCTATTTACCCGGCCCTACACATCCACGCGCAATTGAGTACTACAATTTCCGGATTGGGAAGAAAACACCCACATCCTATGGCGAAACCGCAGAAATTTTTTTCACCCCATCCAAGCCTGAAATCGCGTCTTTTTCTGGCAACTTGACGGTTGACCTTAATGATTTTGTGATCACTGAAGTTTATGCCCGCCCCTACCAATTGGCTACGGACGGTGTTGTTAAAGACTTTGAAGCCACCTACCGTCAAAAATTTGAGACGTGGCTTCTTGATGTCCAAGTTCCCGTTACGTTAGATATTGAAGGCCGAGTAGTGATGGGCAAAACGGGTGTTACGTACCCTTTGGTACGCTTTAAGCAGCAAAACAAGCTCTTCAACATCCGCCTTAACCAAGCCATTCCCGATTCCCTCATGCAATTACCGGGGATTTCCTTTACCGAAGACGGTGCTGACCGTCGCAATACATTACTACGCCGGATACAAGATGTTTTACCCTATAATGCCGAGCAATATGCCTTTGTATCACGCGCCGATACTCGCTTAACGGTCTCATCCCAAATTAAAGCGGATGGCTTTTTAGCACCTTATTTGGGGGAGTCGGTTGTAGATCGCCCCATGAATACAGGACAACGCCTATTTGAGGCGGTTAGTAAAGTATTACCATTTTTAGGTTTAAATGGCCTTAATGCCGCAATGCCCAATTTAAAGTGGAAACCCAAGGATGTCTTTGCAGAACTTGAGACAATGCGCGGTCTGGGCGTTCGTGTTTGGACGGATGAGCTCCCCATAATCCCCAAAAGCACCTTTGACGCATCCAGATACAGTTGGCTCAAACACAATCTGATGCTGGCAGACCGTACCCAAGGCAACAACCTTTCAAAAGTTCCGCTTTCTTTTCACCCATCCATAGATGCTACTCAAGACAGATGCCTCCTTGCCTTTGCGTTATATAAAGGATTTAGTGATCCTTCGTGGAGCAACAAAAATGCAAAATCTCCTCTCGGTTTAAGTTTACAATACAGTACACCTTCGCCCTCGCAAAACGCATGGTATAGACAGTTGGCACGGTCTGAAGCAAAAACAAGAGCCAAGAGTAGCTATCTACAATGGCTCCTAACGGATAAATGCTTTAAGCAACCGCCTTAATTGTCTCTTGGGCGACAAACATTCGGGTTGGATTGGTGGAGTGGCCGGTTCGATGTACCTCTAATTTCGGTTGCCACTCTTTTAGCTTGTTCACCACCAATTCCTCGGTTATCCATTCACTTTCGTAGTGTCCCACATCCACAAGTGCCATTTTGGGTTGTCCATTCTGATTAAGCACATCAAAATTTTGGTGGTATGTAAGGTCTGCCGTGATATAAAGATCCGCCCCTGAGAACATTGCCAAGGCTATAAAACTTCCTCCTGATCCTCCGCAAACGGCCACTTTTTTAACGGACATCTCTGCGGCTCCCACTACGCGAATCGCCTTGGTTCTTAGTAGGCAACAAATCCGTTCTAAGTACTCATCCAACAACATGGCGTCCGGTAGTTCTCCGATTGCTCCTAAGCCATAATTTTTGGATGGTTGATGCGCCTGAAACACATGATAGGCCACTTCTTCATATGGATGAGCCGCTTTCAAAGCGTGTAATACACCCTGAAGCCGCCATTTCTCCACCTGACACTCAATCCGCACTTCCGGCTCTGCGTTTATTTCATATTTTTTACCGACATATGGATGAGCTGTACCCTCCGGTCTAAAGTAACCTGTACCCTCCGAAGCAAATGCACAGGCGTTGTAATCGCCAATAATACCCGCGCCGGCATCCGAAATCGCACGCTGCACCAACTCGGCATGGCTTTGGGGGGCATACACCACTAGTACCTGAAGAATATCTTCTTTTTCGTCTAAGAAGCGTACTTTTCCCAAGCCCAATAACTTTGCAAGTGCAAAGGAAACCCCATCCTTGGCATTATCCAAATTGGTATGGAACGCATAATGTGCTATCCTTTCCTCGGCAAGACGTAGTGCCAAATATGAGACATAACCCGCATCGGAAACATTTTTTACTGGACGGAAAATATTGGGGTGATGCGTTATAATCAGGTTCGCACCCAACCTTTTCGCTTCATCAATTACATCGTGTGTCAAGTCTAAAGCCACTAAAACACCGTTTACGGCCATGTCCATCCGACCGACTTGTAGCCCCACATTGTCATAAGTTTCGGCTACGGCACGGGGCGCCCATTTTTCTAAAAAGTATGCAATTTCTCTAACTGTTAACATTGTTCTTTCCTTTGTTAGCAAATATTGCAAGATACAAACACGCAAAGGAGAACAAAAGAGCTTAAGCCGCCTGTGAAAGGATCGGCATATTCATTCTGCTGTTTTGTCGAACATTAGGAACGACCCGCCAATCTGCATCGGCACTCAAATTCCAAACACCACGGTATTGCAAGTTTATTCTGCCCCGATCGCTGAAGAAGTATGGAAACTCTTTAGCAACAAAGGCTGCAAAGGCTTCGGCATCCTCATAAATGGCTTGCTCTTTAGCAAATACGACGGCATCAAAACCATATTCTTCGGTTATGGATCTGGTAGTGGAATCGTCTAAGCCCTCATGCGCAAACAAAAGACCTATATTGCGTTGATATAACGACATACGGATCAAGGTAAAAGAAGCGTTGTAGCGCCAATTCCCCGAATGGCGTAGGATAACTTGGTGCTTTAGATGTTTCCGTAAGATCCAAAACACATCTTCGGCGAGTACGTCTCCCGCTTGCAAGGGTGCGGTTTGTTGATAGACTGCCTCAAGCAGTGATGAGGCATTATTGGCAATATGAGCGGATAAGGGATTTAGGGTTGACATCGGAACCTCCAGTTTTTCTTGATGCTGGGTCAAGATAAAAACCACCAGTGCCAACGTATTGTCATAGTGTCACAAATGTTTTACATATCTTTTTTTATCAGTTCATCTGGAATTTTAGCCAAGGCCATCCCTTCTTGCTCATTTACCTGTTGTAACAGCACCAGACCGATGGCAAAAAGCACAATCAACACCGCAATGCCTGCCCTTTGTGGTGCAAAGGGAGCTTCATTTCCAAAAAGTTGTTGTACCAAAATGGTGACATTTCCAAAGAGAAAAGGTCCTAAGAAAGAAGTTGCCTTACCTGATAAAGCAAAGAAGCCATAGAATTCACTTTCTTTTTCTGGCGGAACAAAACGGCCCATTAATGACCGACTGGCGGACTGGTTTGGGCCTGCAAAAATGCCAACCAAGATTCCAGCGACCCAAAAAGTAGTCTTATCTGGTGCAAAAGTAGCCATAATAACCGCGAGCAACAACCCCCAGATACTGTAAGAAATGGTTTTTTTTCCGCCCAACTTATCGTCCAAAAAACCAAAAAGTGCGGCTCCCAAACCAGCCATAATATTTAGAACGATGCCAAAAATCATGATTTCTTCCGTCGAGAAATTGAGGACAATCGTAGCATAAACCGCACCCATCGAAAAAATGGTCACCAAGGCATCATTGTAAAAGAGGTTGGCAATGAGGAAGCGCACCAACTGCCGGTATTTCTTGATTTCTCCTGCCGTTTCCTTGAGTCGTTGGTAAGATTCCGCAATAAGGTTTACGTCTTTGGTCGTGTCGCGATAATTCCCCGGTTCTTTCACCCAAATAAAAATGGGCATACAAAAAATCAACATCCACAGTCCAACCAATAAATTTGTGGCACGTATATGTGCCGAAGCCTCTGTCCCAAAGCCAAACCACGGCATTTCTGGCTGGATAAAACCGACCAA
The DNA here is from genome assembly GCA_017303715.1 of Rhodothermia bacterium. Taxonomy (GTDB): domain Bacteria; phylum Bacteroidota; class Rhodothermia; order Rhodothermales; family UBA2364; genus UBA2364. The sequence goes on from JAFLBZ010000026.1 coordinate 27,426, forward strand.
GGCAATCACCATACAGATCAATCCACCGACATAACCAAAACCCCATCCAAACCCCGAAATCCGGCCAATTTTATCTGCGGGCGCGATGTCTGGCAAGAAAGAATTGTAAAAGGAGCATCCCAACTCAAAGGCAATATTGCCGACGATAAACCAAAAAAGCGCTGTAAAAGCCGCATGAGGCAAGCCATGTGCGTGTTGCCATTCATAGGGTTTTTGGAAATAAAGCATGAAGGAGGCCACTACACAAACCATCGTAGCAGCAAATAGAAAAGCCTTTCTTTTATTGGTTCGATCTGCCGCTGCTCCCAGAATAGGCGAAAGCATGGCCACCGTTAAGGCAGTAAATGAGACCCCAATAGACCAAAGCCATGTCCCATCCAACTCCGAGGCGGCCATTACCTTGGCATAATATGTTGCGTAAATAAAGGTGACAATCAGGGTGGTGAAAGCGGAATTTCCAAAATCGTAGAAATACCATGCCCAAACCGCTTTTCGGTTGTGGTTTACATTTTCAGGCATATTGCTGCAAATTGGCGTGTGAAGAAAAATGGAAGGTACTGCAAATGTTAATTAAGATCAAAGCCTTTTCTTTCTTCTCTTCAAAAGATTGCGTTTGGGTAACAGATTCGATTATCTTGCTTTTTTTGCCCTCGTAGCTCAGGTGAATAGAGCAAGCGTTTCCTAAACGCTAGGTCGCTGGTTTGAGTCCAGCCGAGGGCACTATGAGCTACGTTTCTGCTACGTAGCTCATTTTTAGTAGTTCGTTTGTTTGCTTTAAACGATTTAAAGCAGCTTATAGGGACTGCGTCCCGCTTCACCCTTCTTTTGCTTTTCTTTGCAGGAAAGAAAGTTGCATCATAGCCTCAATCGGTGTAAGGCGGTTCAGGTCTATTTCCAAAAGCAATTCTTTGATTTCTACAGCGATGGGATCGGCATCGGAGAACAAACTCATCTGGGAAAATCCAGTAGTAGGCAGGTGCTTTATCTCTGCGTGGACAAGTTTTGGTACAGTTTTATGCACCTCCGTTTTGGTTTCTGTTGCTGGTTCACTTGGTTGGTTCTGGTGTTCCGTTTCGGAGAGGGGGGCTTGATCTGGCGCTACGTTTTGTGTGTCTTGGAAGACCCAATCATCCTGATTATCTACTATTTGAGATTTACGATTAACAATAATTTGATCGTCATCCAAGGTTCGTTCTGTCAAGGAACGGACTTCTAATCTTTGGGCTTCGAGGCTATGCAAAATCTCTTTCGCCCTGTCAATAACGGGCATAGGCAATCCTGCCATCCTTGCCACTTCAATTCCATAGCTCGAATCAGCGCCGCCAGCTATCAATTTGCGCAAAAAGATCACGCGCCCCCCGTGTTCCTGCACTTGTACCCGCGCATTTCGGATCCGTTCACACCGTTCTGCCAAGGCATTTAACTCGTGGTAATGCGTAGCAAACAAGGTTCTTGCGGAAATGGCTGGATTATCATGTATGTACTCTGCAATGGCCCAAGCGATAGACATACCATCAAAAGTACTGGTTCCACGCCCGACTTCATCCAATAGAATCAAGGACTTAGGCGTGGCATTGTTCAGAATATTGGCGGTCTCGTTCATTTCGACCAAGAAAGTACTTTCTCCAGCAGCCAAGTTATCGGAAGCCCCTACCCGTGTGAAGATTTTATCCACCACCCCAATCGAGGCACTTGCCGCTGGTACAAAACTCCCCACCTGTGCCAGCAAAACAATGAGTGCAGTTTGCCGCAGGATCACACTTTTACCCGCCATATTTGGACCGGTAATCATCAGAATTTGCGCATCATCTCGTGAAAGCCGCACTGAATTGGGGATAAAAGGTTCGCCCGGTGGTAGTGTTCGCTCAACGACCGGATGCCGCCCATCTACAATTTCCAAATCGTCGTTATCGTGTAGCGTTGGGCGGGTATAGCCATAACGAGATGCCACCTCTGCCAAGGCCGCAAAACAATCTAACATGGCCAATAGTTGGGCATTTTTCTGGATGGACTCCGTTTCTTCGGCGATCGCAAGACGCAGTTCATTAAACAATGCCTGCTCCAAACCACTTATTTTTTCCTCGGCGGTAAGGATTTTTTCCTCATATTCTTTTAGTGCTGGGGTAATATACCGCTCCGCATTGACGAGTGTTTGCTTGCGGATATAGTCCGCTGGTACCTTGTCTTTATGTGCATTTGTAATTTCGATATAATACCCGAAAACATTGTTAAAACTGACTTTAAGCGAAGGGATTCCGGTGCGCTCAATTTCCTGTTGCCTCATTTCGGCAAGCCAATCTTTGCCGGAAGTTGCGATACGTCGCAGTTCGTCCAACGCTGGATTAAAGCCTGACCTAAACATACCACCCTCGGTAATGGAGGCGGGTGCATCCTCCACCAATGCCTTATCCAGTCGTTCCACCACCTCCGCACAAAGCAGCAATTGTTCGCCCAAAGCACGCAATGAGGCCGTTTTTACATTTCGCAACAATGTTTTTAAAGGTGGGATTTGCCTTAGTGTCAACTTTAGGTACACCAACTCGCGGGGCGTTGCGCGTGCGGTACTGATTTTGGCAATGATGCGCTCCAAGTCCCCTACATGCGCCAATTCGTCACGGATTTTTTGTCGTAAGGCATGGTTCTCGGCAAATTCTCCTACGGCATCCAAGCGTTTCTGGATGTTTTCCAAGTTGCGCAAGGGCCTTACGAGCCACTTCCGGAGCAATCTCCCCCCCGGCGGTGTTTGGGTTTGGTCTAAGATTTGGATTAAAGAGCCATCTCGCCCGCCATCTTGCATAGAGGCCACCAATTCGAGGTTACGCTTGGTTTGCGGGTCTAACGAGATATAGTCTTCGTTCGAGAAGCGGGTTAGGCGGCGGATATGTGGGAGTTTCCCCTTTTGGGTTTCGCTCAGATAGTGTAAAACAGCGCCCGCCGCGACCACCCCAGCAGGCAAATTTTCGATCCCAAACCCTTTTAGCGAATGGGTTTTAAAGTGGCGTAGCAGAACCTCGTTTGCAAAGTCCGTCCCAAAAACCCAATCTTCTAAAGGCGTAGCGGTAAATCCGAGTTTTGGTAATTGTTGTACTTGGGCTTTTGCCCGCTTATCGTATAACAATTCCGCTGGCGAAATGGTTTGTAGCAGTTCCAACAGATGGACTTCGGGAACTTCCGTCGTCGCAAATTCTCCGGTTGTTGCATCTACAAATGAAAACCCAACCCAACCCTTCGTATTACGCTCTTTTCCCCAGTGGACGGCGGCCAAATAGTGGGCACGTTTGGGGTCTAATAACCGATCGCTAAACGCCACACCCGGGGTAACAACCTCGGTTACATCACGCTTAACCACTACTTTGGCCATCTTAGGGTCTTCCAACTGCTCACAAATGGCGACCCGATGCCCCGCAGCTACCAATTTAGGCAAATACTGATCTAAAGCTTTATATGGAAAACCCGCCAAATCTATTTCGGAGGCTTTCCCATTAGCCCTTTTTGTGAGGGTAATACCAAGTACACGGCTTGCGATCTGGGCGTCTTCATCGAAGGTCTCGTAAAAGTCCCCCATCCGATATAGCAAAATGGCATTAGGATTTCGTTCTTTAATTTTCCAATATTGCCGCATCAACGGCGTGGTTTCTTTATCGTTCCACTTCTTTTTTTCGGCCATGCTGTGTTTTGTCTTGAGGTGGGGTTATCGCAAGCAAGATACAAAATCGCAACCAAGCACATCACAGAAAATGCGTTTGGGCGACTGAAAAGCCCATGTATCCCATTTTTAGCCGTTCTTTTCGCCAAAACATCCCATATTTCGAGAATTGCAAGACCAAATAAAAAGAGCCTCTTCAACTGAACAGGCTCTTCCGGTTAAACATATATTTCGTCTATGAAACGACTATCGCCCGCCACCCGTAGCCGGGCGTGGTGCTGGATTAAAGGGTTTGCGTGGTAGTTTTTGGTCGCGCTGGCTGGTATGCCATACAAAAGAGGCAATAACTGTAGCGGCTTGCTTCATGTCCTCGGCCACAAGATGATCCCAAACATCCATATTGGAGTGGTGCGTCCGGCTGGAGTATGCCATCGGCTCTTGAATAAACTGGAAGCCCGGAATCCCAACGCCATCAAACGCAAGGTGATCTGTGCCTCCAGTATTAGAGAGGGAGAGGGTGGTGGCGTCTAAGTCCTTGAAGGCATCTAACCATGGGCGGAAAACCCCTTCAATGGCCGCATTGCCTTGCATATAAACCCCACGGATTTTCCCCGTGCCGTTGTCCATATTAAAGTATCCAGAAATTTTTTCTTGAGCAGGTTTGAGTGACTTTACATTGCCCATGCCTTCCATTTCCGCGAAATGCTCGGCAACATAGGCACGGGAACCCAAAAGTCCTTGTTCTTCACCTGTCCATAGTGCAATACGAAGGGTCCGACGCGGTTTAACACCGGTTTCACGGATAGTTTCCATCAAAATGCGAGCGGCTTCCATCATAGCAGCCGATCCCGCCGCATTATCGGTAGCCCCACTTCCGGCGTGCCAAGAGTCGAAGTGTGCGCCAAACATCACAACCTCGTCTTTTAAATCGGATCCAGGAATTTCAGCAAGGATATTTGCTTCCATGCCATCTGGGTTAGAGAACGTGGTTTTCAAGTCCACGCTGGCCTTCACCGTCAATCCTTTTTCAATCATCCGAATGATCCGGTTATACTGTTCAACGGCCATTGTTGCTTGTGGCAAAACAACGGCATTGGCGGTTTGTGCTCGGCCTTCTTTGGCACGCGCTCCTGATACAAAGACTGTTCCGTAATCTCCTTTAAAGCTGCGATCTACGATTAACAAAGGTTTTTCGTCATAGAGTAAAGCCCACTTCAGGTCGGAGAGTTGGTTCCGGTTCATGTTAAAATTCTGGTTATTGGAGGCTGGAGCACCAGCATTAGCCAAGTCCAATAAACTTTTCGCATCATGACGAACAGCCAAAGGATCGAACCATTCTTTCGTGTCGCGGATAGGTTCAATGAAAACAATTTTACCTGTCAATTTACCTTTGTATTTACCCAAATCTTCCTCTTTTTGCACATCAAAAACCACCACATCTGCAGTTCCCGTTGCGGATGGCGACCAAGCTTTAGGATATGCAATGATGGGGAATGGATTAGGCGAAACCGCACTCATCGCAAAACTATTGACCTCCCAACCACGTCCGAATGGTCCCCATTTTTCGGTACGTACATTCTCCAAGCCCCAAGAACGGAGTTGGTTCATGGCCCATTCGGTTGCACGGTCTAATTGTGGGGATCCGGTGAGGCGCGGCCCATAGACATCCGTAAGCCAACTGGCGGTCTCCATGACCTTGCTTTTCTCAAGTCCATGTTTTCGGATCACTTTATTGGCTTCTTGGTCTGCTTTGTCCTGTGCTGAAACCGGTAAGGAGACGAACAGCAGGAGTAGAAAAAAGGTAATTTTTGAAACGTGTTTCATAATTTTTGGGATTGTTTGAAAAAGTGTGACATACAAATATAGGAAAAAAAACAAAAGACTTCATACTGCTTTCGCAAGATGCTTTGGGGAAGGAAGACGTTGCCCATTCGCTACAATTATGAATGGGCTGTTGACATTTTTAGAAATTGGTCGTAAGTTTAGTTGGAAAAAAACATGTCGCAAAACACCCCTTTAACCCGCGAAATCATTCATTCTTGGCCCAAAGCCGAGTTACATTGCCACCTAGATGGCTCCCTCCGTTTGTCCACCATGCTGGAACTGGCCCAAGAGCAGGGCAAAATGGATTTACTGCCTGCAAAAACCGAAGAAGGGCTACAAGAAGTCCTCTTACAAGTGGATGACTCGCCAACCCTCGAAGCCTATTTATCGTGGTTTTCTTACACCATCCCCCTCATGCAGACCCCAGAGGCCATCCGGCGAATTGCCTATGAATTGGCAGCAGACAATGCGGCGGAAAATGTGCGTTACCTTGAAGTCCGGTATGCACCGATAACACATACGTGGGAAGGGATGGATATGGTGGCCGTAAACGAAGCCGTCTTAGATGGTTTAGCACAAGCCGAACAAGACTTCGACATTAAAACAGGCGTCATTATTTGTGGCTTACGGGATAGGTACGAAAGTGCCTCTTTGGCACAGGCGGAGTTGGCAGTAGCCTTTAAAGGACGAGGTGTTGTAGGTTTCGACTTGGCAGGTGGTGAGGCCGGCCATCCACCTAAACATCATCTTTTTGCCTTCTACCATGCCATTAATAACCTGCTGAACATCACCGTTCATGCCGGTGAATCTTGGGGACCCGATTCTATTAAGCAGGCAGTGACCCGTTGTCATGCACACCGCATTGGTCACGGAACCAGTCTCTACCAAGACCCAGAGCTTTTACAATTTATGCTCGACCACCAAATCCCCTTAGAAATCTGTCCTACGAGTAATGTTCAAACGCATGTTGTCCCCAGTTTTGAAGAACACCCACTCAAAAAATACGTGGACGTTGGCTTACCCGTTACCATCAACACGGATAACCGTTTATTTAGCCGCACCTCCGTTACCGAAGAATTGTGGCGCGTACACCATCTTTGTGGTGTATCGGAGTCTCAACTAAAGGAAATTGTTTTAAACGGTTTCCGTCACGCTTTTTTACCCGAAGCCGAACGCCAAGTCTTCGTAAAAAGAGCAATGGCAGGCCTCTATCGGGAAAGCAAAACACCGCAATACATTTAGACCATGCGCATTTTAATAATAGAAGACGAGCCGGGTATCTCCTCCTTCCTAAAATCTGGCCTCACCGAACAAGGGTACGAAGTGGTACAGGCTTTTGATGGTGAAATGGGTCTCAAGTTAGCGCTCCAAGACCCCTATGAGGTGATCCTATTGGACATTATCTTGCCAAAACTCACAGGGGTAGAGGTTTGTAAGCGTCTAAGGGCACAAGGAGAAACCGAAACCCCCATTTTGATGCTCACCGCATTAGGCACTACCGAGGATGTGGTTTTGGGGTTAGATAGCGGTGCAGACGACTATCTCACCAAGCCGTTTAAGTTTAAAGAACTTTTGGCGCGGATTCGTGCCCTACAACGTCGAAAACACCGCCTGCCCAATACCAATATTCTTCGGATTGCCGATTTGGAAATGGACATAGACCGGAAAGAAGTAAGGCGTGGCGAAACGCTTCTAAAACTCACCGCACGAGAATTTAATTTATTACACTTTCTCTTGCGCAACGAGGGGCGTGTTGTCTCACGAACATCCATCTTAGAAGAAGTTTGGAATTTGGACTTTGAACCTGGAACCAATGTTATAGATGTGTATGTAAACTACCTCAGAAACAAGGTGGACAAGCCTTTTAAAAACAAACTCATACATACTGTAATTGGTATGGGTTATGTACTAAAGGAGGAGCCAACAGAATGAGCATCCGCCTCAAGTTGATGTTGATTCATGGGCTGTCCAGTCTTATCCTTTTGGTCTTATTTAGTGCTGCTATTTATTATTTTTCTTGGACGTTTCGAAAAAAAGACTTTTTTGACCGCTTGGCCTATCGGGTTTCACTCGTAGAACAGTACCATTTTGAGCAAGACCATCTTTCAAAAGAGAACCTTTCCCGCATCAAAAAGCAGTTTGAGCAATTTTTAACGGATGAGGCGGAATACATCATTCCCCTCCATAAAAACGATACACTGGACTCCTTAGCCACCCATTTTAGTTCCGATTTTGTTCACAAACTCCAATCAAGCGCAACCTCGGTCTTCTTTGAGCAACAAACCCTCCAAGGAGCCGGACAAATCTTTAACTTAGGCAATAAAAAAGTAGCGATTATCGTAACCGCTACCGACCGAGACGGCTGGACAAAGCTCAGATACCTGCGTTCGGTGCTTCTGATCGGCTCCATCATCGCAATCGGGCTGATTATGTTCACCACTTGGTGGTCGTTGGGACGTGCCTTGAGGCCCTTAGAAGTCTTGGTAGCAGAGATTCGCAGCTTTCGCGCCTCCAATCTCAAGCATCGGCTATCGGTTCTAAATCCAATGGACGAATTTGGGGAATTGTCTTCCACCTTTAACCAACTTCTTTCCCGATTGGAGGAGGCATTCGTCACCCAGCGGCATTTCATCTCCAATACCTCGCACGAAATCAGAAATCCCTTGGCGGCTATCTTGGGAGAAGTTGAATTGGCCTTAATGCAAGAGAGAAAGGCTCCAGCGTATCGCTTGTCGCTCCAAACCATAGGCGACCACGCAGAACGCTTAAACAATTTGATAAATCAGTTGCTTGAACTTTCTAAGACACAGGCAGATTCCGGTCACATTGAGATGGAAGAACTAAGAGTAGATGCTTTGATAGAAGAGCAGATCGAAAGCCTTACACTCAACCATCCATCCGCAACCATCACAATGGATTTTCATTTACCCGAAGACCCTGATGCCCTCATGGTTTCGGGCAATAGCGTGCTCCTAAATACTTTATTCCAAAACATTTTATTAAACGCACTTAAGTTCTCGGATTACCAGCCCGTTGCCGTCACCTTAGAAGTATCCCAAGGCGAGATATCCATTCTCGTGACGGACAAAGGAATTGGCATCAGCGAAGAAGACCAGAAGTTAATCTTCGAGCCGCTGTATCGCACCCATGCGGCCCGATGCTATCCCGGATTTGGCTTGGGTATGGCTCTTGTTCGGCGTATTGCAGAAGTTCATCAGGGCAAAATCGTTATCCGATCACAAGTTGGTCATGGAACGCAAGTTCAATTTTCAATACCTACCCTTAAAAAGAGCACGTTCTAATACGATTCTAATTGATCCCTAAGCACATTCCAATCTCATGTATGTAATTTCTGGCCAAGGAAAACACGGTGAATGACCTGTGGACGAAATTTCGACACAGGAAGGCGGCAAAGGCCCGATGTTGTGTGGAACATCGGGCCGCTTTTTTTATTAGGCTGATGTGATCATCCCCGACTTCCGTGCATATTCAAAGATATTGCCTGCTTCTAAAATATCCGCGACATCGCCCAGCGGACGCAGCAAAAACCGTTCGCCAGTGGAATAATTGGTCAACGTCCCTGTACTTGAATCAATTTCCACATCGTCTCCCGTTCGGATTTTGTCGTTTAACCGTTCCATGCTTTCAAAAGGAACCACAAACCCTCCATCCACGGCATTTCGGTAAAAAATACGGGCATAACTTTCTGCTACAACGGCCTCACAACCGGCCTCCGCCATAGCAAACGGCGCATGTTCCCGCGACGAACCGCATCCAAAATTGCCACCAGCAATCATAATATTGAATTTAGTGCTGTAGCTTTCTGGTGCTACATACGGGATATTTCCGTCCGGCAAACCTTGCTCTCCCGGAGGAACACTACTCATTGCATATCGCCCATACAACTTCCTTTCCTCTGGCTTCGTTAAGCTATAAACCAGATATTGAGCGGGAATAATTTGGTCGGTATCCACGGACTCACCGCAGACCCATGCCAATCCACGAATTGTTTTTTTCATGATGATATTGGTTTATCTTAATCAAGTTATCAACATTCACATCGAGACGTTCATGTCACCTACATTCTGTTTATCACCCCCACCCCTCCTCTTTACAGAACGACTTATGTTGCGTAAAATGGAGGAGCATGACGCCCAAGCCTTATTCTGCCTCCGTTCAGATCCTGAAGTGATGCGGTACATCCCACGCCCCTTGGCAACCTCGGTAGATGATGCACACGCACTGATAGACCACTTTAGTAAAGGTATCGCCTCCAACAGTGCCATCACTTGGGGCATTTTTTCAAAACCAGATGAAGCCCTCATCGGAACCATTGGCTTTGTCCATCTCCAGCCTCATCATTTTAGGGCAGAAGTAGGTTACTTGCTCGCGACCTCCTTCCAACGCAAAGGCATCATGTCGGAAGCCTTAAAGGCTGTTTTGCACTATGGGTTTTCCGTTTGGCACTTCCACACCATCGAGGCTGTGGTTTCCCCAGAGAACAAAGCCTCTTTACATCTCCTTGAAAAATCGGGATTTAGACAAGAGGCTTATTTTCGGGAAAACCAGTTTTATCACGGTCGTTTTCACGACAGCATAGTGCTTACGCATTTTGGCCAAGGTTAATACCTCAGACCAAAACGCCACGCGGATCCGTAATTTCCCCCGTAAGCGCAGATGCCGCCACGGTATAAGCAGATGCCAAATAGACCGAAGATTGCTTGGAACCCATACGGCCCGGAAAATTGCGGTTTGTGGTTGAAATCACGTTCTCGGTTCCATGTGTACGCCCAAACGTATCCACTGGCCCACCGAGGCAAGCCGCACAAGAAGCATGGGTTAGCCGACAACCGGCACGTTCCAAAATATCCCAAACGGATTCTCCCTCGATCATCGTGGTGTGCATCAATTTGGCAACATGGGTCGTTGCTGGAACGCAAAAGGTTGGAACTACCACTTCTTGACCACGCAACACCGAAGCCGCCATTATGAAATCTTCCATTTTACCGCCAGTGCAAGAACCGATATAGCATTGATCTAATTTTGTACCCGCCACTTCCGAGACAAACGCTTTGTTATCGGGACGATGTGGTTTTGCCACCATCGGCTCCAATTTGGCCACATCAAAACGGTACTCACTGTGGTAGCGGGCATTTGGATCGGAGTACAACGGCGAGAACGCATAATCGGTTCGGGCACGTACATACTCGAATGTCTTGTCGTCCGGGGCAATGATGCCATTTTTCCCCCCAGCCTCGATGGCCATATTTGTAAGTGTCATACGTTCTTCGATGGAAAGGCCGAAAACGGCATCGCCGTCAAACTCCATGGCACGATAGGTTGCACCATCCACCCCAATTTCGCCAATAATGGCCAGAATCAGGTCTTTTGCTGTCAAGAATGGAGGCATTTCGCCTTCCATGATAAACCGCATGGACTCTGGTACTTTCACCCAAATCTTACCGGTTCCCATGATGAAAGCGGCATCAGTATTGCCAACCCCCGTTGCAAACATGCCAAAAGCGCCTGACGTACAGGTGTGGCTGTCTGTTCCAAACAAAACCGTTCCGGGGCGGTTAAACCCCTCTTCGGCCAAGGCCATATGACAAACTCCTTTGTAGCGATCTGAGCCGACGTCGTAGTAGTGGGGCAATTGATGCTCATTTACAAATTCGCGCAACATCACCACATTTCGGTTGGCGTGTTTATCGGATGTAAAAATGTAGTGATCGGGAATAATCACCAATTTATCCTTGTCCCACACCTTTGCTTGTTCACCAAATTCCCGCTTAAAAATCTGAATCACGGGCGGGCCACAAACATCGTGGGTCATTAAAATATCGGCATCTACCCAAATATTTTCTCCGGGTGCAACCCTCTCTTTGCCCGAAGAACGAGCAAGTATTTTTTCGGTTATGGTCATAGACATATCAAAACCTTCATGTTTTTTTATGGATCAATGATTCGATCATAATGATTTTGAGGTACGGAACTTAAACCAAGCGGTCGTACCTAACCCAAGTAGCGCACATATTGTTTGCCCTCCATATGCCATCATCATCATGATGACCAAGCTAAAACTTTCGATCATAATGGAAAAAATGGATGTTACGATTTTACCCGGATAATAACGGGTTCGTGGGTATTCAAAAGAAAACTCGAAGATATAATCAAGTCCAATACCACCGAGTACATTCATAATGACAAGTAAGCCAATGATGATCCAGATCAACTTGGGCGGACTGTCGGCAAGGAGTATGAGGGCCATGACCAACCAATATGGCAGCGTGACCACCAAAAGATCGGAGACCATGCCCCAATCTGGAAGTCCAACGCCTAAATACCAGACGCCATATCCATTTACCCCAATACCGACGGCCACCAGAAGAAGGGCCACCCCTTTAGCCAAAGTCATATGTTTTTGTATGAGACGAAGGAGCAGCCCGCCCATCCGTTGGGTTTAAACTTTTGCATCCACTTCTAACTTTTCGCGAAGTGAATGGCGAACCACATCCTGACTGTCTCTGAAAGCCTCTACGTGGTTGATGGCATCAATATACGCCAATGCAGAAGCCATAAGCGTGTTCATGTTACGCGCAGCGCCTTTAAATTTCTTTTCTTGGTACTCAATTTCCACATCCACTTCTCCTGTTGCATCTTGGCCCTCAGAAAGTGCCCTGATGTGGTATCCGGTCAGTTTATAACCATGCTCCATACAATGATCAATGGCCCTGTAGATGGCATCTATTGGCCCGTCTCCGGTTGCGGTATGTTCTTTGGTACTTTGGGAGCGGGCGAAGTAAATCCGAACAGTCGCCATATTGGGTTTTCCGGTTTCCACATGCACTTGGAGATGTTCTAAACTGACATAGGTTTCAGCCCCATCGGATTCCAAGGTCTTCATCATCAAAAACAAATCTTCGTCATAGACATGCTTTTTCTGGTCGGCTATTTCGAGGAACCTCCGGTACAAATCGTCTTTCAAGTCTGTCGTTACCGAAAACTTTAGCGCCGCTAAGCGCGAAAAGAACCCATGCCGCCCAGAGTGACGTCCCAAAGATATTTGACGGTTTGTGTCTTGCCCTACATCTTCGGCCCGCATAATTTCGTAGGTATCCCGCCGCTTGAGTACGCCGTCTTGGTGAATACCGGCCTCATGGCTAAAGGCGTTCCGTCCAACGATTGCTTTGTTTGGTTGCACACTAAAACCAGAGTAAGTCGAGACTAATTTACTCAGCCCCATCAACATCGGAGAATTCACCTTGGAATCCACCTGAAAGATTTTTTGTCTCACCCTTAGCGCCATGACAATTTCCTCAAGCGCGGCATTGCCCGCACGCTCTCCAATGCCATTGATGGTACATTCTACCTGTCTTGCACCCGCTTGTACACCTGCCAACGAATTGGCCACCGCCAAGCCCAAGTCATTATGGCAATGGGTGGAAAAGACCACGTCGCTTCTGCCATTAGCAGCCTGCATACACGACTGGATGAGTTCTGCATACTCCTGCGGCAGACAAAACCCTGTGGTATCAGGGATATTGATCGTGGTTGCACCTGCCTCGATGACCGCAGCGATAACCTCTTGCAAATACGCAACGGGTGTCCGGCCTGCATCTTCGGCACTAAATTCTACATCATTGGTAAAGGATTTCGCGTATTGGACGGCTTCTATGGCTTTTTGAAGTACGGTTTTTCGCTTTTCGGCAAGAGAATGGCCGTATTTGGTATCCGCAAATTTTCCTTCAATGTGTATATCACTCGTGCCAATGAAGGTGTGAATACGGGTATTTATCCCACCTGACAAGGCTTTTGCGGCTTCCCGGATGTCTAACTCCACCGCCCTTGCCAAGGCCGCAATCGTCGTCGGGCCTTGCACTTCTTCAACCACCCGTTGTACGCCTTCAAATTGGACAGGGGACGAAACAGGGAAGCCTGCTTCAATAACATCCACACCCAAGGCCGCCAATTGGTGTGCAATATGGAGTTTTTCTGGTATGGTCATAGACGCACCCGGCGCTTGTTCTCCATCGCGCAAGGTGGTATCAAATACAATGATACGCATATATTTAAAATTTTGTTTATAAACGACTTAGAATAATTGAAGTACCGCCAGCATGAAGGGTGTAATCACCAGAAGAAATAGGGCATCAGGCTGGCGCACGGAAGTCGTAGGCCAAGCAATGCAAGGAGAAGTGCAGAAGTCTTGGGGAGGTTTGTTTTTACTGGATCGGTTTCCATTGCACAACCGCATTGGTGGGGAGAAGCGGGAGGTTAGCCCGCTTCAAGAGTCCCAAACTAAGAAATCAAAATGTTTATTCGTAAGAATTGGAGATTAAGGTTTATTCAACATCAGCAACTAATCGCTTAATCACCTCATCTCCAAAAGCACTTGTAGTAAGGGCCAAAACCACATCAGAAGCCAAGTCCGATGTCACAAATCCATCTAAAAGGGTATTGGCAACTGCATTACGGATTGCTGCTGCAGCTTCCTTTTGACCTAAATAGTCTAACATCATCGCACCACTCAAGATGGCGGCTGCCGGATTTGCAATCCCTTTTCCGGCAATATCTGGCGCAGAACCGTGAATGGGTTCAAAAAGGCCGCTGCTTTCGCCAATGCTGGCCGAGGGCAACATCCCCAAAGAACCCGGAAGGACGGCCGAAGCATCACTCAAAATATCACCAAATAAGTTTCCGGTTAAGATGACATCAAATTGGCGCGGATTCAAAATCAGCTGCATAGCGGCATTGTCCACATACATATGCTCTAACTGTACGTCTTCAAACTCGGCATCGCGTACTTCCTGTACCACCTCGCGCCAGAGTTGTGAAACCGCGAGCACATTGGCTTTGTCCACCGAGGTCACTTTATTCCGGCGGTCGCGAGCTGTGGCAAAGGCAATGCGGGCAATGCGCTCAATTTCCGGCTTGGTATAACGCATGGTACTCACCCCTTCAACATCATTGCGATAAGAAGGCGTCCCAAAATAGATCCCACCCACCAATTCTCTGACGACAAGCAAGTCTGTACCTGCCACTTTTTCGGGGCGCAGTGGCGAACGTGCCGCTTGTACGCCATCAACCGCAACAGGCCGCAAATTGGCAAAGACATCAAGGGCTTTGCGCATGGACAAAAGCCCCGTTTCTGGACGTAGTGCTTTGGGAAGCGTGTCGTATTTAGGGCCACCGACCGCCCCCAACAACACCGCATCGGCGCGTTTACAAGCCTCGTGCGTTTGTGGTGGATACGGGTTTGCTAAGTCATCTACGGCAGCACCGCCGATGAGTGCGGTCTCGAATAACAAGCCAAAATCGTACAACTCGGAAACGCGGGACAATACTTTTACGGCTTCTGCAACCACTTCTGGTCCAATTCCGTCGCCCGGTAATAAGGTGATGTTATAGGTGGAGGGGTTCAATTTTCTATCGTATTTAAGTCGGTTATTAAAAAATAGTAGTGGCTATTTTTAGGGAATAGCCTTTCATGTACCGCTGTTCACCCGCTCATCCAGCGTTAATCCACGATAAAAGGCCATATCCACGCCCCTTAATTGTTTGGTCCAGAAGACGATTTGGCCCGTATGGTAGGAAAAATGTTGGGTAACATGAATCAAGATTTCCATGCCCGAATGGTCTTTCCCTTGCACATAGGTCAGTTTTTGCAAGGCCGGTTCGTCCACCCCCTGCATATAGTTGACAGCAGCCTCAACTGTTTCTTCCAAAGCATTTAATAACTGCTGCTTAGATGCTCCTTCTGTGGCACTAAATTCTCCCGATCGGTTACGAAAATCGGGTTCACCGGCCATTGCAGAAAGCACGTATTGCCGGATATTGCCCACAAGGTGCATCAATTGGTTGCCTAACGCATTCGCGTTTGGGTGTGGTCTTAGCCAAATCTCGGACTCTTCCACCAATGCCAGACAAGACCGTATTTTGTGCATGTTTTCGTTAAAATACGAGATGCACGTTATAGCGATTGGTTGCATAAGCAAGGTATCTATCAGAAAGAGGGCAAGGAAAAGCCTCGCCCTCTGAAATCACAATTATTGCCCAACAGGTTCACCGACGGTTTCCGCCTTACGGTTTGTTTTCAACCAAGGCATCATGGCACGCAATTTTTTGCCCACGACTTCGATCGGATGTACGGTATCTGCTTCGCGCATGGCTTTTAGGTTTGCAGACCCATTGTCGCAGTCGTCAATAAATTCCTGTGCAAATTGGCCGTTTTGGACTTCATCCAAGATTTTCTTCATTTCGGCTTTTGCAGTGTCTTTGATTACCCGAACGCCGCGTGTATAACCGCCATATTCGGCTGTGTCGGAAACGGAGTAATTC
The DNA here is from genome assembly GCA_017303715.1 of Rhodothermia bacterium. GTDB lineage: Bacteria > Bacteroidota > Rhodothermia > Rhodothermales > UBA2364 > UBA2364. The sequence continues at coordinate 43,234 of JAFLBZ010000026.1, forward strand.
ATATAGGCCAAACCACCCTCGTAGTACAAGTCCACGATCAACTTCAACTCATGCAGACATTCAAAATAGGCCAATTCAGGCGGATAACCGGCCTCGACCAAGGTTTCAAAACCCGCTTTAATGAGGGCTTCCGAGCCGCCACAAAGTACCGCTTGTTCACCGAAGAGGTCGGTTTCGGTTTCATCCTTAAAGTTGGTTTCAATGATCCCAACCCGTCCTCCACCAATACCAGAGGCATACGAAAGGGCCAATTCCAGCGCATTTCCGGTTGCATTTTGGTGTACGGCAACCAAGCAAGGCGTTCCCGCACCTTCGGTATAGGTACGGCGCACCAAATGTCCCGGCGACTTTGGCGCAACCATGAATACATCCACATCGGAAGGTGGGACAACGCGCTTGAAGTGGATATTGAACCCATGACCAAACCCAAGTGCTTGACCCGCACGTAAGTTTGGCGCAATTTCCGCATCAAACACTTTCTTTTGGTGCTGGTCTGGAATGAGGATCATGACCACATCTGACCATTGCACGGCTTCGGCAACAGAAAGCACCTTAAGGCCACGTTCGGAGGCTTTTTCCGCCGAGGCGGAGTCTGTACGCAGGCCTACCGCCACCTCTACCCCGCTTTCGTGCAAGTTAAGTGCATGGGCATGGCCCTGACTACCGTAACCAATAACGGCTACTTTTTTTGACTGAATCAGACCAAGGTCTGCATCGGCATCATAATAAACTTTCATGGAATAAATTAATGTTTTTTATACAATTAGCTAATGATAAGTTGGAGATAGAATGGAGCTTAATCCCCATGAATCAACGGACGCGCAAGGGCAACACGCCCGCTACGTGCCACATCCAGAATGCCATACGGCGTTAAAACATGAATCAGCGCCTTGATTTTTTTGGTGGGGCCAGTCACCTCAAACATTAGGGTTTCGGCGGTAATGTCCACGACCTTGCCTTCAAACATTTCGAGGGTGTCTTTAAGTTCACTCCGTTGGTTGGCCATTGCTCGAACACGGATCAAGCAAATTTCGCGCTCTACGTAATCCGCATCGTTTAAATCTGTGACCTCCAACGTCTCTACTAAACGATTAAGTTGCCGCAGAATTTGGCGGATGACCTTTGTGTTTCCACTGGTTGCGAGCGTAAGCCGCGAAACGGAAGGGTCTTCGGTTTCTCCGACGGCCACGCTTTCCAAGTTGAAGCCGCGTGCGGCAAACATATTCAGCACACGGTTTAAGGAACCAGACTGGTTTTCCAACAACACACTGATCACATGGCGTTGAACCAAAGTCTCGTCACCCGGATTAATAGGAAGCCCGTCTGCCTTTTTCCGGTATATTTGTTGTGGGGTTAAAGTCTTCGTGGACATAAATGTATGGTTTTGGGGTTAAGGCAAACGATTAAACAAAACTATCTGGTGTTAAACGCTTGGTAATCATTTCATCCGTAGATGCTCCGGCAGGAACCATCGGAAAGACCATTTCTTCTTTGACGACCTTGAACTCCATGAGGACAGGCCCATTATGTGCAAAAGCGGCGTCAATGGTTTGCTGCACATCATCCACATTGTCGCAATAGAGACCTTTAATTCGGAATGCTTCCGCCAATTTCACATAATCCGGATTAGAACCCGAAAGATCGGTGTGGCTATAGCGGCTATCATGGAAAAGTTCTTGCCATTGGCGCACCATTCCAAGAAAGTTATTGTTGAAAATGACAATTTTTACGGGCAAATTGTATTGCGAGATCACCCCAAGTTCTTGTGCATTCATCAAGAAGCCACCATCCCCATTGATAGAGATCACCGGACGTTGGCTCTGCCCAAAAGAAGCACCCATCGCCGCCGGAAGCGAGAAACCCATCGTTCCCAAGCCGCCCGAAGTAATGTGGGTGCGCGGATAGACATATTTAAAGAATTGTGCGCCCCACATTTGGTTTTGCCCCACATCCGTGATTACAACCGCATCCCCTTTTGTCTTTTCCCAGAGCACATCTAAAATGTATTGAGGGCGCAATAGACCATCTTTTTCATAATCTAAAGGACATTCCTTTTTCCATGCTGCAATTTGGGCCAGCCATGTCGAAGTGTCTTTGGGTTCCACATTTGGCAATAGTTCCTGCAAAACGTTTTTTACGTCGCCAATAATGGCACAATCCACATAGACATTTTTAGAAATACAAGAGGGGTCTATGTCTATATGAATGATTTTGGCGTGCGGCGCCCAAGACTCCAATTTGCCCGTTACACGGTCATCGAAACGTGCCCCAACAGCGATCAACAAATCCGCATTTTGAACCGCTTGGTTTGCATACCATGTTCCATGCATTCCCAGCATATGCAATGACAAATTATCTGTTACCGGAAAAGAACCAATGCCATGCAAAGTAGTTGTTACTGGAATTTGGGTTTTGTGTGCGATTTCGGCCATTTCTTTGGCAGCGTCCGAAAATAAGCAGCCTCCACCTACATAAAACAAAGGCTTTTGAGCAGCCTTAATCATCTCGGCGGCTTGTAAAACTTTGGCCTTTGAGGGCTGCATCGGGACATGATAACCGCGTATTTCCACTTGTTCGGGAATTTCGAGGGGTGCTTTGGCCAATAAAACGTCTTTCGGAATGTCCACTAATACCGGTCCCGGACGGCCAGTACGCGCAATATGGAATGCCTCGCGCACCACCCTTGCAACGTCCCGAACGTCGCGTACCAAATAATTGTGCTTGGTGATGGTGCGGGTAATACCCACAATATCAGCTTCTTGGAACGCATCATTCCCGATAAGATGTGTCGGAACTTGTCCCGTAATCACCACAATCGGCACAGAATCCATGTAGGCATCAGCAATCCCTGTCACGGTATTGGTCGCACCCGGCCCACTGGTTGCCAACATTACCCCCACTTTTCCGGTGGCTTTGGCATAGCCCTCTGCTGCATGTGTTCCGCCCTGTTCATGCCGCACCAAAATATGTTGGAAAGAGGGCTGAATTCGACTTAGTTCGTCATATAACGTAATGATGGCACCACCGGGATGGCCAAAGATGACCTCAACGCCCTCGTATTCGAGTGTACGGATGAGAATCTCGGAGCCAGTAACCAAAGGGGTTTGGACTGTTACCATTTCTTCGGGCAGTGCATCACCCACTGTTCCCGGGACATTCTGCGTGGTCATATGATTGGGTTTAAGGTGATCTTAAAGTATCGGGTTGATATTTTAAAGAAATACTGTATTTAGAGTAACAAATTTTTAATCAAGTTAAACTTAGACTAAATATTTATCAAAGACATTATAGGTATGGGGACTCATTTACTGTTCTACCGGCTATCGTTGCCTTTATTTGAGTGCCAAAGGACGTGCCGTTAAATAAACAAACTTTCTTGGGGAAATAAAACCTTAAGAATCGTGGCTTAGAAGGGCAATCTGGATAAATAAATGAAGCAAATAAAATACTGGGTCACAAAAATAACATAAAAGCGTTTTCAATACTTAATAAAATAAGAACTAACATCAAAAGACCGAAAAAACAAAAGGAAAGGAATTGGGCAATAAGATTAGCGCATCCTCAAGACTACAAATATTCACCATTTTTTATAATTCAATCACGGCTTGAACAGCAAATTCAGTGGCATTTTGTTGCTTCCAGAAGGTAAGCGCCGCAGCATTTTGGGTGGAGGCAATCAGCCCAATACGCCGCGATCCAAACGCGATGGCCCAATCCTTCACACGATCTACAAGAGCTTTTCCTATTCCCTTTCCGCGATATTCTGGCAGGACATAAAGTTCTTGGATAAAGACCTCTCCGGGAGGTTCAAAAAGCGAGGAAGTTACCGCATAGTGGGCCGCGATATAGCCCACCACGTTTTGTTCTACAACCGCAATCCATAGCTTATGATCGTCCTCGTAGAGCCAATCCGAATAGCTATTTTGCCAACGCTCGACAGCGTCTTCGGCAAGCCTAAAACGTTCATCCAGTGCTTGGTGCATATCCATAAGCGCCCACCAAAGTTTTTGCACTTCGCCTCGGTCTTCGCGCTTTGCGGATCGGATGACAAAATTGGCCATATTTCCTCTGTCTCAATTCGTAAGCCATTACGAGATATAACTCGCATGGATGCCACAACATAAAAAAGAAAGGGTACATTGCTACCACGTACCCAAAGTCTTCGCAAACTCTATTGTTCTAAATTCGGTGTTTTAGGTATCCTTTATTTACCAAGAGTTCCGCATTTAAAATGGCTCCGCCCGCAGCACCCCGTATGGTATTATGTACCAAAAGGGTAAACTTGACATCAAAAAGAGCATCGGGGCGAAGGCGTCCCACCGAGACCGTCATACCATTACCCAGCGTTGCATGGCGTCTGGGTTGTGGGTATCGTTCGTCATCAAAGACCTTTATCAACGGCGTTGGTGAAGAGGGTAACCCAAGGTGGCCGATAGGGTTCTCAAAGGTTTGGAAAGCGGCTTTGATGGCCGCTACATCGGCTGGCGTTTTTAATTTCACCGAAACGCTCTCGGTATGGCCGTCTAAGACCGCCACCCGATTACATGAGGCGCTGATCTTAAAGTCGGCAAACTGAATCCCTTCTTCCGAAAGTGTCCCAAAGAGTTTTAGCGGCTCGGTCTCCATCTTTGCTTCTTCCCCGCCGATATGTGGAACCACATTCCCCAAAATATCCAACGAAGGCACGCCCGGATAACCAGCACCGGAAAGGGCTTGCATGGTAACCACATGCACAGCCGATATTCCGAAGGCTTTTTCGAGCGGCAACAATGCCAAGACCAAGCCAATGGTAGAGCAATTGGGATTTGTCACAATAAAGCCGCCTTTTTCGCTATACATTTGGCGATCTATTAGGGCAAGGTGTTCTGGATTGACCTCAGGAACCAATAGCGGAACCGTCGGCTCCATTCGATAATTACGGGTATTGGAGATTACGGGCATTCCAGCCTGAGCAAACGCCAGTTCCATTTCCAAGGCAACACTTGCATCTACACCAGAAAAAACAAAGTCTGCATCCACCGATGTTGGATTCGCCAGCACCACGGTCTGGTTGGCAATGTGTTCTGGTATGGGATTAGCACCGATCCAATTAACGGCATCAATGTATTTCTTTCCCGCAGATCGTTCGGAAGCGGCTAATGCCACCACCTCAAACCAAGGATGGTTACCCAGTAGTTCTACAAATTTTTGCCCAACAGCGCCTGTAGCCCCTAAGATGCCAACACGATACTTTTGCATTTTAACTCCTTTAGCTTATGATTTAACGGATGTTTTTGTGCGGAGGTCGTAGAAACCTGAGGCAATGCCGATTGTTTCCGGTTTTTCCCATCGGAAAGCCTTTGTACGACCGGACGCCCATTTCTTGGACTTTTTATCGAAGCCGAATTGTCCAAAAATGGTCTAATAAACGAATTGAGTTGTTCAAATTCGATTAAGAACGCATCGTGACCATCTTCTGAATGTAAAATTCTGAAATCGGACTGCGGAAGATGCCGCGCCAACTCTTCTTGTTCTGGTAATGGGTAGAGAATGTCAGAGTTAATACCAATGACCAAGGTGGGGAGGTGTAGCCCGGCCAAGGCCTCCTCATATGCTCCCCGCCCACGAGACACGTCGTGCGTATCCATAAGTTGGGTGAGCCGGACATAAACGTTTGCATCAAACCGTTCGGTTAGTTTACGGCCTTGGTACTGTTGGTAACTTTCGACGGCAAAACCGTTTTGACCGTCCCCCCCTTGCTCTGTTCTCCCGAAGCGATCCTGAAAAGAGCGCCAAGAGCGATACGAAATCATGGCATTCATCCGAGCTGCAGCCAAACCAGCAACGGGCGGTTCTTCGTCGGTATAATACCCATTACGCCAGTTGGGGTCGGCATAAATGGCGGCCCGCTGCGCCTCGCTCCAGCCAATCGTCCAAGCAGAGTGGCGTCCAGAAGCCGCAATTACCACCAAACGCTTCACCAAATCCGGCGCAAGAAACCCCCATTCCAACGCTTGCATCCCGCCCATCGAACCACCAATAACGGCTTCTATACCCTGTACCCCTAACGTTTTCACCGCCTCTAAGTGCAAGCGAACCGAGTCTCGGACGGTCACCCGCGGAAAATCTCCACCATAAGGCTTTCCGGTTTCGGGATTAATAGAACGCGGCCCAGTTGTACCATAACAAGAACCCAGCACATTCAAACAAATCACCCAATAACGGTTTGTATCCAAGGCTTTTTCCGGCCCAAGAACCCCATCCCACCAATCTGCAAGGTCGGTATTTCCCGTCAACGCATGACAAACGACCAAGACATTGTCTCTTCGTTCGTTGAGTGTGCCCCATGTCTGAAAACCCACTTGTACGTTTTTCAAAACCTGTTGATTTTCTAAGGTAAATTGCGCAATGGTCAGTGATTGAAGACCTAAGGGGGTAGGAAATTCCATTCGGGTAATAATTTTGTGGTTATTGGTGCGGCAAATCAAGGCGGAAAGGCGCTCCCTCCCGCCCATTTTTCAACTTAGGCTTGGGAAGCGTGCAAAGCCTGATCTAAATCTGCTTTGATGTCTTCGATAAACTCGATCCCGACGGACAGCCGAATTAGAGACGGAGAAACACCAGAAGCCGCTTGATCTTCGGCGGATAATTGTTGGTGCGTGGTGGAGGCTGGATGGATAACCAACGTTTTGGCATCGCCAACATTTGCAAGATGACTGGCCAATTTCACGCTATTGATAAAGGTTTTACCCGCATCAAGCCCACCTTTTATGCCGAAACTCAAAACACCACCAAAGCCACGTTTCAGGTACTTCTTGGCCAACTCGTGGGAAGGATGACTGGGTAACCCCGGATAGCTCACCCACTCCACAGCGGGATGTGCTTCGAGCCACTCGGCGACGGCTTGGGCGTTTTCCACATGACGTTGTACCCGCAAAGACAAGGTTTCTAATCCTTGAAGCAGTAGAAAGGAATTGAAAGGGCTTTGAGCAGGGCCAAAATCCCGCAAACCCTCCACGCGGGCACGAATAATAAAAGCCACATTTACACCCAATACACCATTTGTGCCAAAAACTTCCCAGAAATTCAGTCCATGATAACCCGGGGAAGGCGAATTGAAGGTTGGGAAGCGGCCATTGTCCCAAGGAAACGTTCCCGCATCCACAATCACCCCCCCGATGGCCGTGCCATGACCACCAATCCACTTGGTAGCCGAGTGCAAAACGATGTCTGCACCATGCTCGATAGGACGGAACAGATAGCCGCCCGCGCCAAAGGTATTGTCCACCACCAATGGTACACCATGTTTCTTAGCAATGGCGGAAATGACCTCAAAATCAGGAATATTAAACTTAGGATTTCCAATGGTTTCGAGATAGATCGCTTTGGTTCTTTCATCAATCAAGGATTCAATGCTCTCTGGATTATCTCCGTCGGCAAAACGCACCTGAATACCAATTCGTGGGAACTGCACTTTAAATTGGTTATAAGTTCCGCCGTATAGATAACTTGTGGTAACGATGTTGTCCCCAGCCTCGGCCAATGTGGTCAAGGCAAGGAATTGTGCGGCTTGGCCAGAAGAAGTGGCCAATGCTGCAACGCCACCTTCCAAAGCTGCTACCCGTTGTTCAAACACATCGTTTGTGGGGTTCATGATTCGGGTATAAATATTCCCAAACTCCTTCAATGCAAAGAGATTGGCGCCATGATCGGCATCATTAAAGGTGTAAGAAGTGGTTGCATAGATCGGAACCGCGCGGGCATTGGTTCCAGGGGCTGGGGATTGTCCTGCATGTAATTGCAGGGTGTCAAAATGTAGTTGGCTCATGGTTTTGCTCAATGTTTAATAGGGGTAAGGTTTAAACAACGTACATTTATCCAGTTCTGTCCGCTTATGCAATAGGGAAGTGCTCGCGTTATGCAATAGGGAACTGCTCGCGCGCAAAAGCAAAAAACCCCTACTGCAACGGAGGCAGAAGAGGCGCATTTGATAAATCAACGTATAGATATCGGGATTGTATCAAGCGTTCATCTTTCCCCGTGCAATACGCAACAAGGCAGGAATTGGCACCTTCCTCCCAATCGGCGGGAGCGGTTGCCAGAGCGTCGTAGGGCCTGTCCCTCGGCTCTTCTGGATAAATGCTTAATCTTGTAAAGAACAAGTGTATTAAGATACGATACCTAAAATCAAAAACACAAGACCTTCTTTTAAGAACCGCTAAATTTTGTTCAATGGAAGCGTTTTCTTCATGTTCTGTGCAATATTTTTTTGTATTTTAGGTTAAACGGTAACACAGCAGCACCGTCAAAGTTTACAAGTCCAAAAATATACCTTATCCTTGATCCATACATACCTTCACCACGTTCATACAACTCAGGGAGAAAACCATGAAAAACCCCATTCGTTATTTGGTCATTTTAGGCGCGGCATTCGTTTTCACGACCTATGCTTCCGCCCAAACCTCTTGGAGTGACGTTCAGCCCTCCGTACCACCGTCACAGCCATCAGCCTACTATACGGTGAATGGCGGCAAGCCCGTTTTCAGGGCACAAGTATCGTCTCCCATCACACCCGATAACAAAATCAATCCCCACTATGCCAATTCACAATATGGCCCACACAATCCGGCTCCGGTACCGGGAACAGAAACAGGGTGTAGTGCCTTCCCACGGGGCAGTCAGGAAGAGTTAAATTGTGAAGTAGATGGCTACAAAAACTCGTCTATGCTGCGGCTCTTTCAAAACTTTGTCAAAACAAACCGTAATTCGGTACAGTGTGGTCGCTTCTCGGCACAATACCAAAACGTAGGAGATCACGCCGAGATCGTAGTTTCTGATAATTTTAACAGCTTTGTTTTGGGCTATCGGGATAATATGATCCTCATTCCGAATGACGTAGAGTCAACAATTCTTTGGCAAACCCGTGATAGGGTACTCAAAATGCTCTATGCTTGTCGGGACGCAGGAATGGATACAGGCTTAGGTGGCTACCTGCCGCCAGTGACCAATCGGGTAAGAACGCAAGGAGAGTACAATCCGACGCGCTACCGCTAATTTGTTTGAACCAAAAAAGCGTCTCTCCTAAAGACGCTTTTTTTTATTACTGACTGAAGATTCAAATTTATGAAATGCCCCATTCATGTATCTTCAGAATTATTCACAAGCCTACATCAGCATGTCAGCAACATTATTGGATGGCAAAGCAATCGCCGCACAAGTCCGAGAAGAGGTAAAAAAAGACGTCTTATCATGGGTTGCCCAAGGGAATCGTCCGCCTTATCTGGCTGTAATTTTGGTAGGAGACAATCCGGCCTCGGCCTCATACGTTCGTGGAAAAGCCAAAGCGTGTGCCGAAGTGGGCATGGGTAGCGAAACCATACAGCATCCCACAACCATGACGGAAGAGTCCCTGCTTGAATTGATCCAGAACCTGAATAACGATCCCAAAGTGGATGGCATTTTGGTACAACTGCCCTTGCCTCCGCACATGGATGAGAAGAAGGTCATCCATGCTATTGCACCCACAAAAGATGTGGATGGCTTCCATCCGGAAAATGCAGGGAAAGTGGTGATTGGGCAAGCGGGCTTCCCGCCTGCAACACCGGCTGGCGTTATGGAAATCCTAAAACGCAGTGGTATAGAAACCCCTGGAGCACATGCGGTGATCCTTGGCAGGTCTAATATTGTGGGCAAGCCCATGGCCAATCTATTGATCCAGCCCGGAATAGATGCTACGGTAACGGTTTGTCATAGCCGAACCAAAAACCTATCGGCGATCACCAAGCAAGCCGACATTTTGATTGCGGCCATCGGAAAGCCCCATTTTGTGACACCTGATCTGATCAAAGAAGGCGCAGTCGTGATTGACGTGGGCATTAACCGCATAGAAGACACTTCAAAAAAAACGGGCTATCGTTTGGTTGGTGATGTGGACTTTGAGACTGTCCGCGAAAAAGCTGCACAACTCACCCCCGTGCCTGGTGGCGTTGGCCCAATGACCATTGCCATGTTGTTGAAAAATACATTACGAGCTGCTCAAACAAAAAAATCATAAACCACCCATATGCAACCCAAAACACCTGAAATTGACCCAAGTTCGCTTAAAGCCGTTCCCCCACCCGATGTCGCTGGGGCTATAAAACAACTTTCTTCGGGAGAGTTGCTGTATAATTGGAGTAATGTGGTTCAAGATTTGCTTTATAAGGCAGCATGGGCCTTCCTCATTCTCCTCTTTTTCTGGTTTCTGAGTAAAGTGGTCATCCGACTTATCAACAAAGCCATTGATAAAACCGGAAAAAGCGGGAGCGGTGCGCATCAGTTATTGGCCAAAACCGCAAAACTTTTCATCTTAGCCTTTGGAATAGTGACCGCTTTAGGCCAATTTATCAATATAGCGCCTTTGCTTGCGGGCTTGGGTGTCGTTGGTTTGGCTGTAGGTTTTGCGGCACAAGATACCTTAAAGAACTTCATTGCCGGCATTACCATTCTGATAGATCAACCCTTTCGAGTGGGAGACAATATCGTTTTTGACAACAAATTCGGAACGGTACACGAGATCACCCTCCGATCCACCCGCATTAAAACCGTCAACAACGAAATTATGGTCTTGCCAAATGACCAAATGATCAATGGTAAACTCATCAACCATTCGATGATGGGCTTGCTCCGCCTCGAAATTCCCTTCTCCATTGGCTATAGTGAATCCACAGATGACGCAAGGACGGTTGCACTTCAAATTGCCTCGGCGGATAAGCGGGTTGTACAAAATCCAGCACCTTCTGTTGTCGTAACGGCAATGGCGGACTCTGGCATATCGCTCATGCTTCGGGTCTGGATTACGGACATGAAGGATGAAATACCCTTAAAAGCAGAGTTAAATGAAGCACTGCTCCATGCACTTTTGGTAAAAGGGATTGAAATTCCGTACCCAGCCATTATTATTCGCTCTTAGACCCATAATAACATGATAAGACTTGGTATAGACATCGGCGGCAGCGGTATCAAAGGCGTCCCCATAAACACCGAAAACGGGGAAGTTTTGGGACATCGCCACCGCATAGACACACCTCAACCCGCCACCCCAGACGCCGTAGCGCAAACAGTGGCCGAGATGGTCAATCATTTTAAGTGGCATGGCCCTGTTGGTTGCACCATGCCCAGCATCGTACAACATGGCGTTACCCAAACGGCCTCGAACATTCCCGCCGATTGGATTGGGGTGAATGCGGAGACCCTCTTTAAGGCTAAAACGAGTCTTGAATTTAAAGTGATCAACGATGCAGATGCGGCCGGTGTGGGCGAATTGCATTTTGGCGCTGCAAATGACCACCGAGGAACTGTACTCTTGCTCACCGTTGGAACCGGAATTGGATCAGCGCTCTTTTGTAATGGCGTTTTGGTTCCCAACACAGAGTTCGGCCACCTCCTTTTTGCAAATACCATCGCAGAGAAGTACTGTAGTGACCGTGCTCGCAAAGACCAAAAACTAAAGTGGCCGGCTTGGGCAGAACGATTTAATGCCTACTTGGCACATTTGGAATTGCTTTTCTCGCCAGACTTGTTCATCATCGGTGGTGGAATTGCAAACAAAACGGAAAAATATTGGGATTTACTTGAAGCCAAAGCCCAATTGGTTCCTGCCACTCTCAAGAATAATGCCGGAATTGTGGGTGCAGCATATGCAGCAAGAGAAATCCCGTTCAGCCATCACCAAGAACTTTAAAGATAAAGGCTCCCCCTAAAAACGGTAGCGGTTGGTCCGGCTTGGAATAAATCAGTAATCTCGCCTGCTGATATCGTGTAGCCCACGTCTAATGTCCCCCCTTTGGGGCTAAGTTGGACGTGGTTGCTCTGTACCAAATTCCGAAGATTCGCCACAATAGCTGCTGCCAAAGCCCCAGTACCGCAGGCCAACGTCTCGGCCTCAACCCCTTTTTCAAACGTCCGAATAAGCAGATGAGCGGGTGTGGTCTCTGAGCCTGCGTCCACAACCTCTACAAAGTTCATATTGATGCCATGCGGTGCAAATACAGTATGCCAACGTAGCAACGGCCCCCACTTTTCTACATCAAACTGCCATAAATCCGAGACAAAAGCCACCGCGTGTTGGGTTCCGGTAAAAATATAATCTATGAAGCCAAACGTTTTTTGTGCTTCTTCCGATACAAAGACCTCCGGACGGTAGTCTTGGAAGTTAGGCATGTATAACCGGACGGGTGCTTCGGAATCATCAGGAACCAATGAACGGTACAAGCCGGCCGAGGTCGCGAATTGTAAGACTGCTTTTTTTAGACCGGACTCATACGCAAACCGACTCAATACACGCGCACCATTCCCACACATTAGCCCCAAAGAACCGTCTGCATTAAAATAACGCATCCTGAAATCCAATTCCGCCTCCGCCTCTGGATCCGTTTGGCACAAGGCCAATAAGCCATCTGCGCCTATGCCTAAGCGGCGATCACAATAACGAATGGCCAATTCGGACAGCCGATCATCATTAAAATGATAAAAACGGTTATCAATTACCACAAAGTCATTGCCTGCACCGTGCATTTTTGTAAATTCAAGCACCAAGCGTCTCATAAATTCGTTTTTGAGTACATTGCTAAAAAAGGTTAACCCCTTCGTTTTTTTCCAATTTACGTTTTAGAAGAACCCTATATCCGTTGATCGAGAAAAAATTAACACTTAACAAAGTAGAGCCTGTTCTACTCTTTGGTCATAACGACCATCACCTCCGCAAGATCGAGGCAGCCTATGACAAAACGCGCATCACAGCGCGTGGAAACGAGCTTTATTTAAAAGGAGAAGCCCAAGACATTGCACAATTGGAGCGCATCTTCGAGGAATTGAGCCTGATTGTTCACCGAAGTGCCCACCTCACCGATAAAGATGTGGACACGGTTCTGGACTTGGTGCGCCTAAACGGTGGCCCGCATTTGGGCGAGCAACCCGACGCCGCCTTGCTCTTTACCCAGAACGGCGGCTTGATACGGCCTAAAAACAATGGCCAGCGGAAAATGGTACAGGCAGCACGCGCCAATGACATTGTTTTTGCGATTGGTCCGGCGGGAACGGGGAAAACCTATGTTGCCGTAGCCTTGGCGGTAGCCGCTCTTAAATCCCGCATTGTAAAACGCATTGTGCTCGCGAGACCAGCCGTCGAGGCCGGCGAAAGTCTCGGTTTTTTACCCGGCGACCTTCGCGACAAAATTGATCCGTACCTCCGGCCACTCTACGATGCCTTAGAAGACATGCTCCCTCCAGATAAACTGCGCGGTTTAATGGAGCAAAACTTAATCGAAATTGTACCTTTGGCCTATATGCGGGGACGAACCCTCAATAATGCGTTCGTTATTTTGGACGAGGCTCAAAATGCCACCAACACACAAATGAAGATGTTTCTGACAAGGCTCGGAGCCAATAGCCGCGCCATTGTTACGGGAGATATTACCCAAACCGACTTGCCCAAACGGAGCCAAAGCGGCCTGATTCATGTTCAGGAGATTTTAGAAGGCGTAGAAGGTATTTCCTTTGTCTATCTGCAAAAATCGGATGTGGTACGACACCAATTGGTTCAAGACATTATTGAGGCATACGACCGCTTTGATTCGGATTTGGAGGGCTAACCATGCAATTTGGTGTTTTAGACATTTTTCGCTTGAACGAAGGCAAATTCAATGTTGGGTTAGACAAAAAATTGGTACCACACATCGAAGGCCAGCCCTTCCCCGCCGGAACCTTACATGTGGCTGCTAATGCGTTTGTTGTACGAACACCGCATGAAGTTATTCTGTTGGATGCCGGACTGGGCGAGGAAGCTGCAGGCAGAGACATCACCTTCCTCACCGATCAACTGGCAAGGGTTGGCGTGACCCGCGAAGAAGTTTCAAAGGTTTTCCTTAGCCATTTTCATGCCGACCATATTGGGGGAGCCACCTTCCAAGTTGGCTTTGAACGTCGCCCCACCTTCCCCAATGCCACCTATTTTGCCCAAAAACAAGAGGAAAATGCGCCATACACGGGGCGCTCTGAAGAATTGCGCCGGATGACCATAGACGTATTGGAAGAACATGGCCAATTGGCTTGGTTAGATGGAAATGGCTGGATTGACGACCTCATTGCGTATGAAGTGACGGGCGGGCATACCCCTTTCCACCAAATTGCTTGGCTGCACTACGATGGATTAAGTATCCTATACGGAGGCGATGTATTGCCACAGCCCTCACAAATTACGAGACGCTTTTTGGCCAAATACGACTTCCAACCCGAAGTATCCGCTGCATGGCGTCAAAAGTTGGCGAAACGGGCTTTTGAAAATGGAGCGCTCATGCTCTTTTATCATTCAACTACTTTCCCCGCTGCTTTTTTATCAACCTACCACCCCAAAACCGGTTATCAAATTGAACCCGTACCACTTTAACGTTCTTTTTACAGTTCCTTTACCAAAAATGACTTGACCCGAATAAATTATTGCCTTATCTTTGCCTTCCTGAATCAAAAATGATCCCGTAGCTCAGCCGGTAGAGCAACTGCCTTTTAAGCAGTGGGTCACAGGTTCGAATCCTGTCGGGATCACAACAATCAGGCCCAGGTGGTGAAATTGGTAGACACGCCATCTTGAGGGGGTGGTGCTCGAAAGGGCATGCTGGTTCGAGTCCAGTCCTGGGCACACTACAAAATTTAAAGCTGCAATATCATTCTATTGCGGCTTTTTTGTTTTTACCTTCTGGCGTTCATGGCGCCCATCTGTGCTTACATTATCCTATTTTCGATCATTAAACGGCCACTTAAGCCCTTGTCTTGCCAAGTTTGAAGTTTTAGCAAACACACAAATTCCCACCGTAGCATTGTAAATTGGCAAATTCCTCAAACACAATTCTATTAGCCCACCATGCGCCTAATCTCCCTTCTCCCCGCTGCAACCGACTGGTTGCACGCATTGAATGCGCAAAAGCACCTTGTTGGTCGTTCAAAAGATCACACACAGCCCGAAGTTCAGGCGCTTCCGGTCGTTTCGGCCAAACCTGAAGACCTTTTGGCCCTTCAACCGGATTTTGTCATTTCGCCAACTGATATTTCCGGCGTTCCTATTTTGATATTTGCCCCAGAAACCATGAAGCAAGCCTTAGATCGGGTATTAAAATTAGGCAAGGTGACGGGGAAGTTTCCAGAAGCCCTCAAACTGGTTGCAAACTTAGAAACGACTTTGCTGACGAAGCAAAAGCAAAGAGGCATAAATCCTAAACGACCTCCACAAAAACCGAGTGTGGCCTACATCTCTTCGTTTTCGCCACTTACGATCGAAAAAAGGTGGATTCCGGACGTGATCGAACATGCGGGCGGAACGGCGTTCTCTGACGAGATTGGCGCCCATGTGCCGGATGTATGGCTAATCGGCTATGGAGACAACACCTTGACGGCTACCCAAATAGCTTTTCAAGAATGGCTTGCTTCGCAACATATTTCTGCACCCATAACTTTTTTTGTTCCAAACACCTTATACCTATACCCTAGCCCACAACTCTATGAGGCTATTGATGATTTGATGAAGAAACTTTCTGATCTAACCCTATCATAATCTCGATCTTTCTTGGATTATGTTAATTTGCAAATGAGCCACGTACCTCTCCACACCCTAATCCATACGTCCATGAGCATAGAATTAATACTCTCTAACCTCCTAAATGCACCGGTTTTGTTCTTCTTCTTGGGCATGGCGGCCATTTTGGTGAAGTCAGACTTAGATTTCCCCGCACCATTACCAAAGTTGTTTTCCCTATATTTGTTGTTAAGCATTGGATTTAAAGGAGGCGTAGAATTGGCCCATAGTGGGCTTTCGTTACAAATTTTCAAGACGCTGGGTGCTGCTATTCTCGTCTCTTCTATAATCCCGTTCTATTCATTCTTTATCCTCCGCAAGAAGATAGATGTGGCGAATGCTGCGGGAATTGCCGCTGCATATGGCTCGGTGAGTGCTGTAACCTACATTGCAGCCACTTCTTTTTTATCCCGTTTAGAAATACCCTTTAACGGACACATGGTTGCGGCAATGGCCCTCATGGAGTCTCCGGCCATTTTGGTTGGTGTTTTTATGTATCGCAAATTCCGTACAAAAGAAGTGCAATCCCACGAAGAATCTTTGGGAGAATTGGTGCGAGAAGCCTTTTTTAACGGCTCGGTATTTCTGCTGATTGGTAGTTTCTTAATAGGATTTGCCACTGGAGCCGAAGGCGAAGCCGCACTTAAACCCTTTACAACCGATTTATTTAAAGGATTCTTATGCTTATTTTTATTGGATATGGGCTTGGTTAGTGCCCGCCGATTTGCCCAACTTAAAAACCTTGGCCGCTTTCCTGTATTGTTTGCATTATTCATGCCCATCCCCAATGCGTTCCTTGGGATTTTAATGGCATGGTTAACGGGCATGACGGTCGGCGATGCGCTACTGTTTGCAACACTTTGTGCCAGCGCCTCCTACATTGCTGTACCAGCAGCCTTACGGCTCTCTGTGCCAGAGGCCAATCCGGGTGTTTATGTCACAATGGCGCTTGCCGTAACCTTCCCCTTTAATATTCTGATCGGTCTGCCGATCTACCTCAACCTTATCCAACGCCTTTGGCCATAAACCCAACCCAACCATGAAACCAATCAAAAAAATTGAGATCATTACGCCCTCCATTAAATTGCCGGAACTCATGTCTATTTTAGACCAAAACGGCATCAGAGGTTATACCGTCATCCACGCTTCGGTAGGAAAAGGGACACGGGGATTGGCCTATGACGACGATTTGGTGGGGACATCGGGTAATGATTATCTTTTCACCCTTTGTACCGATGAAGAGGTGGAAGTCCTCGTACCCGTTATTAAGCCACTATTGGTTAAATACGGAGGTATTTTTTTAATTTCAGAGGTGGCGGTCATCACCCGTTAAAGCTGTTACACCCTAATACACACCTGGGTTTGAGCGGTTAGCCCTCCCATCAAAGACATGTACGAAAAGCTAAGCCCATTTATCGGTCAGTTTAAACACATCATCAGCCAAGAAGAAGCCAAAGATTTGCTCCGACTGGCTGAAAAATTTGGTTTTATAGACCAACAATACGAACCACCCTACATTCCCGAAGTTCGTACCCGTGCGATGGGTACAGCAAAAGCGTGGGCAGCAAAACTCTCAGAACGGGTTATCCCTCATATAGCGCCGCTGGATCATTGGCTCGTGGATGAATTACAAGCCTACCGCCCCGCACAAAGCCTACAGTGGCAACCACAAGCCGTTAATGAGCGATTCCGCTTTTATCGGTATGCTCCTTTAGACCGATTTGCTCCCCACCGCGACCATCCCTACATTCGTAATGACCGCGAACAAACCTTCCTAAGCATGGTTTTGTATTTGGATGAAGACTGCGAGGGCGGCGAAACCCGTTTCCCTGATTTCTCCGTGCGCCCACAACTTGGAACCGCCCTGGTTTATCCGCATTGGTTGCTACATGAAGGGGGCATCGTGTTTCGTGGTATTAAAACCGTCTTAAGAACCGATATATTCTATTTTCGGGCATATTAAAAGCTAACCCAAGAGCGTATATTGATCGTTTATTCTGTCTGACTCTCATTACCCTTTAAAATATGTCTCGAGTTCTCACCGCAATTATTGGCTTCCTGATCATTATCCCACTGATGTATTTGGGCGGCCCCTTTATCACGGTTATTGTTCTTTTGGTTGGCCTTCTTGCACAAGTTGAATTATATCGGCTTTTCGAGAGTGCCAACATCCACCCACACAAAAGTATTGGTGCTTTATTGGGCATGTTACTGACCCTCAATACGGTTGTCACACACGACCCCTTGCTTACCTTGGTATTAGGTACCCTTCTCGTAAGTTTGGTGGAATTATTCAGGAACCATCCCAATCCTTTACAAAATATTGCCGCAACCCTTTTTGGCGTCATTTATCCCATTTTATTTCTGAGTTATGCCCTTCATTTACGCTTTGGTACAGAGGTGACCGTGATTAAACACCCCCAAGAGCAAGGGTTTTGGCTCCTATTCTTGGTTTTTCTTTTGGTCGCAGCTACGGACACAGCAGCATATTACACCGGAAGGGCATTTGGAAAAAACCTGCTTTTTGAACGGATTTCCCCCAAAAAAACGTGGGAAGGCTCCGCAGGCGGCCTCATTGGTTGCACCTTGGTGGCTGTTGGGATGAAAATGTGGGTGATTTCGTTTTTAGACTGGACGGATATGGTGGTTTTGGTGTTGATTTGTGGAATCTTGAGCCAATTTGGGGATTTGGTCGAAAGCCTCTTTAAGCGTTCGGTCAACACCAAAGATTCTGGTAGCTTTTTGCCTGGACATGGCGGCTTTTTGGACAGGTTAGACGCCTTATTGTTCGCGATGCCCTTGGTGTATGTGTATCTCCATTACATTGCGCCACAAATCTGAAGATGATGAAATTCCTTGTTGCCCTGTTGATTTTCGGATCAACCTTTATCCCTCAGCGCATAAAAGCCCAAACCGCAGCGGATAGCTTGGCCATCAAAAAAACGGTTTTGGACTATGCCGAGGGCTGGTACACCGCAGATACCGCCCGAATGACCCGTGCGATTCACCCTAAATTGGCGCGACGTGCCCTTGTTCCAGACAGGCAATCCGGTGACTTGTTTTTTGAGGATATGGACGCAACCCAACTCATTGAGGCAACCCGGAAGAACTATGGAAGGGGTTTACCCCCAAGTCAGCAACAAAAAGACATTACTATTGTCGAGATCAATGGAAATACCGCTATGGTAAAACTCCAAATGCGGCGCTGGTATGACTATCTCCAACTTTTGCGGGTAAATGACGAATGGAAAATTCTTAATGTTCTCTGGGAACTGAAGCCGCGCGAAGAATAAGCACACGTGCTGCACGCAGAAAATAAGCCCTCTTTGATCCAACAAAACAGGTCGCCTTTTCTGATTGGCGGGGTGCTACAAAATCACTGTTTCCTAATACCCAAAACGCATAGGTGTACATGAAAACACACTTTGATCACGAATGGTTACTGGGAGCCAGTTTCGTATTTTTATTAGCCTCTTCTATTACCGTCTTTTGTTCCGAAAAAATCGCACACATGAGCCTCTTTGGTGTGCCCTTTAATACCGCCATTTGGTCTTTTCCAATAACACTCCTGCTATGGTTCGGAGCCAAACATTGCCTACCCATTCAGTTCTCTCGCTGTCTCCCTCCAATGTATCTTCGGATTTTATTTGTAATTTCAGTTCTCCTGACCACAACCATATGCTATACAGCCTTTTTCCCTCAAACCGTTGCGCCTTTTCATGAAATCGTCGGTATAACGATTCAGGCTTTAACCTATTTGTGGTTTGGCGCACAGCTCATAATTTTGATCAGGATGGCTTTCGGTTTTTTTTCAACCCTTCGGATCGTATAATTGTGGCGTAACCGACATCAAGTTTCTTTGAATTATAAATACCATCATTATACAGCCCTTTTAACCGCCTTGCTCAAAAGGCCCTAACCCTGCAACCTATGACCGATTCCAAAGCAAACATGACAGCCCCCCAAAATGGCCGCATGGATCGCATTTTGAACACCATCGAACGTGTTGGGAACAAACTTCCAGACCCCGCAATCTTATTCGTCCTGCTGCTGCTTACTGTCTGGGTACTCTCGGCCATTTTTGCGCAAATGAGTTTTGCCGAGATAGACCCACGCTCCGGAAAACCGATCGAGATTAAAAACATGCTTACCGGAAAATCCCTTGCGGAATTTTTATCGGGCATGGTTAAGACCTTTATGGACTTCCCGCCATTGGGGGTGGTCTTGGTGGCCCTTCTCGGTGTGGGCGTGGCAGAGCATACCGGATTTATCAACTCTGCACTTAAAGGACTATTGAACATCACGCCGCAAAAATTGCTCACGCCCATGCTAATTCTGGTAGCTATTGTGAGCCATACTGCCGTAGATGCAGGCTATGTGTTGATTATTCCGTTGGGTGGCGCGATTTTCTATGCTGCGGGCAGGCACCCCCTTGCCGGTATTGCAGCCGCTTTTGCAGGCGTATCCGGTGGTTTTAGCGCAAACTTTGTCCCCTCCAGTTTAGACCCACTCTTGGCCGGACTAACACAATCCGCCGCCCAAATTATGCAGCCCGACCGCTTAGTAAACCCGCTTTCTAATTGGTTCTTCATGAGCGCATCCAGTTTATTGATTGTTAGTTTAGGCTGGTACATTACCGATAAAGTGATTGAACCCCGGCTCAAAGCCGTACCGATTGACGGTGATATGTCCGACGCACCAAAACAAGAGGCCCTTAATCCCTTGGAGCGGAAAGGGATGTTGTGGGCAGGACTTTCTTTCTTGTTTGGATTGTTGTTGTTGTTCCTTGCCGCCTTTCCGAGTGACTCGCCGCTGCGGGCTGAAAATGGCGAATTGACCGCTTCTGCCGCACCTTTGATGAAGTCCATCGTTCCCTTGATTTTTCTCCTTTTCTTATTGCCCGGCGTGGTATATGGCTATGTAGCAAAAACCGTAACAAACCATCGAGATATTATCAAGGGCATGAGTGCCTCCATGAGTACAATGGGCTACTATATGGTCATGGCCTTTTTTGCCTCCTTGTTTATTTCCTCCTTTAGCCATTCAAACTTAGGGGCTTTACTCGCTTTGAAAGGGGCTAACTTGATCAAATGGCTTGCACTACCCGGAGGGGTCACCATTTTGTTAATTATTTTACTAACGTCTTTTGTAAACCTACTTATTGGCTCTGCTTCGGCGAAATGGGCCTTACTCGCCCCCATTTTTGTTCCGATGTTAATGCAACTGGGCTTATCACCGGAACTCACCCAAGTTGCGTATCGTGTGGGCGACTCAACCACCAACATCATTACGCCGCTTATGCCCTATTTCCCATTGGTGGTCGTTTTTGGACAGCGTTACGTAAAGAATACAGGCATTGGGACGTTGGTCTCATTGATGTTGCCGTATAGCCTTACTTTTATGGTTGGTTGGGTCATCTTCTTGCTTCTTTATTGGTTTGCAGGTATTCCGCTTGGACTTCAGGCCCCGTATGTACACCCATAAACCGAATTCTTCTTCTCTGAAACAACGAAGCGGCATAGATGAAGCGATTTTATGCCGCTTTTTTTATTGGGTGCGATCTTCTGCGCAAGTGGCTAAACGTGCGTTAA
This sequence comes from Rhodothermia bacterium, assembly GCA_017303715.1. Classification (GTDB taxonomy): domain Bacteria; phylum Bacteroidota; class Rhodothermia; order Rhodothermales; family UBA2364; genus UBA2364. Next base: position 64,408 of record JAFLBZ010000026.1, read on the forward strand.
ATAAAGTGTATTCAAGGACTTAATGCCTTCACATTCGCCCGGTACCTTCCCACAACGCAATCATGAAATTTTCAACATCATTTAAAAAGCCTAATGGGGTTGGTGTAAAAAATGCTATCGCTTATTTTTCTTTAGAACGGCTTTTGCTTAAAAAACGATCCCTAAAAGTTGCCTCTTTGCTTTAGAAATTCTTAAATTACAATCGGAAAATCTGTCTAAACTTTAGCATCTTCTACTGGACCCCCGTTTGAATGTATGGCTAATCCAAGAACGATTTCCCGCAGCTTTTACCGAGAAGTACGACAAAAAAGGCTAAAAGGACACATAGAACCAAATTTTCAGTGTAATTAAAGTGATTCCTGAAATAAATTGACAGTCTAAAAAATCGAATAAAGATTATGTATAATGGGTTCATTTTATCGAAGAATTAAAAATATAAACCTATGCTCATTGCCAATCCAATATATGACGTTGTATTCAAATATCTTTTAGAAGATGTTGAAATCGCTCGTGAACTTCTTTCAACCATTTTGGGAGAAGAAATCGTTAGCTTAGCCGTAAAACCACAAGAGACCACCACCGAAAATACGGCGGCCAGTGTTAGCATCTTAAGATTTGATTTTAAAGCAGTACTCAAAACAAAGTCGGGCGAACACAAAAAAGCCTTAATTGAGCTACAAAAAGCAAAAAAAGTGTTTGATGTAATGCGCTTTAGACGCTATTTGGGTGATAATTATCGAAAAGAAGATGATATTTTAGACCAAAATGGTGTACCCCAAAAAACGCCGTTACCCATCGTTACAATCTATTTTTTGGGTTTTCCTTTAGACAATATCAAAAGTGCAGTTGTTAAAATTAATCGAGAATATCGCGATGTTATAACCCAAGAAATATTAGAAGTTAAAGAAGATTTTGCAGAACTGTTAACCCATGATTCCTACTTAATCCAATTAAGATTATTGGTTGGAAAGTCGAGGACAAAATTGGAGAAAGTATTGCAGGTTTTTAGCCCTGAATATAAGACTTC